>NZ_JBSXNI010000039.1:0-84407 GCF_056857555.1 Acinetobacter sp. L-24
AGGTCTGATATCTTTGAATATATTGAGATGTTCTACAATTCAAAACGCAGACATGGTTCCAATGGTCAGCGTTCTCCATTAGATTATGAAAAGGCCCATCAAAAGATGGTTAGGTGTGTCTAGAATTTTGGTGGCTATTCAGTCTCTTCAAATAATTTAACCCATACGAGTCTTTGTTGAATTTCTCTGTTCATAGACACCCATTATATTGAAATGATGTCTATGAATCACACAGCGAATAAGTCTTAAGCAATAATTTGATGGCCAACTAATTGTCATCTCTATAACTAATCCTTAATAAATCAAAAATATCACGATTCGGTTTGATGTTAATACTCAATATTATGTGCAATCGAATGACTGCTAAGATTAAAGTCAAATCTATTTCTGTGTTGTCATTCAATACTGTTTTAATGATTATTTCCCCATTTAAACTTTTTTACGTATGTTTAGAGCTTTTTATAAGCCTAATCGCAATCTATCTGTACTTAGTTAAATAGCATTGGACTATCCGGTGCTTTAAAAAAAGATAAGAATATATGAATATTGTATTTCACTATCAAAAAGCAGCTGTAGATTTTACGAAACTGTAGATAGTACAGGATTGAAATTTTTATATAAAAATATATGAAAATATAAAAACTAACCTGAATATGACTATCAATAGTCAAAATAACTCAAGGACATAATGATTAAATTATAAAAATTATGTTATTCAAATTTTTACAAATGATATAAGTAAATTTTAGGGATTTGGATATCCATCTAATAGAATTGTTGATCCTGTTGATCCTGTTGATCCTGTTGATCCTGTTGATCCTGTTGATCCTGTTGATCCTGTTGATCCTGTTGATCCTGTTGATCCTGTTGATCCTGTTGATCCTGTTGATCCTGTTGATCCGATGTAAAATTCGTGTTCTTTATCACAATGTCTAGCATTACCTTACATTTTGTCACATTTTTTTTAATGTGAGCTGTATTGTATTTTGTAATGAATATTTTATTCGATTAACAATAACTTTCTTTATTTACTATTAATATGTAGTAGGTCTTATTAAATAGAAATAATTTACGAAGTGGCTTATTTTGTTGAAGAATTTGTAAAAAATTTGTTGCAATATTGAATAAATTTTCATTAATAATATTTAAATAAAAAATTTAATAAAAAAATATTATTATAAGATTATTTTTTGGTTGGTAGCCTTTACCTAAAATATACCTCTACTTAAAAAATAACACTCTTGATATGATTGAAAAAAAATAGACATATCGAGGTGTTTATTAATGAATCTAAAAAAATATAAAAATAAAATCAAAAAAAATCAAGAAAGTAATATTTTAATATATAAACCTTTGTTTGATGAGAAAAATAATATTTTATTAAAAAGATATTCAGAAAATAAGGGTGAATATAGAAGTAAAATAATACAATTTTCTTCAGAAAAAGATCGATCAAATAAAATGAATAAAAAAAAATTTAGGTATTTTATGCATAAAGGTAATTTAATTTTAAGAAATTCTTTAATACCTCAAGTACATTTTTATTCCTTTGCTTATTTATTTGAAGGTAAAGAAGATGTATCTAAGCGATTAATTGATATAGTTATTGCATTAATGGCTTTAATTATATTATTTCCAATTTTTATTATAGTGGCTTATAAGGTTCAAAAAAATTTAGGTTCTCCAATTTTCTTTTATCAAGAAAGACCGGGTAAAAATGGTAAATTATTTAAAATGATTAAATTTCGTTCTATGAGGAATGCAATAGATAAGGATGGTAATCCTTTACCTGATAAACTTCGCATCACTTCATTTGGAAAAAAATTACGTTCTACTAGTTTAGATGAAATGCCTCAGCTGATTAATGTTTTAAAAGGAGATATGAGTATTGTCGGACCTCGACCTCAAATGAAAGAGTTTCTTCAACATTATACTGAAGAACAAATGAGACGACATGAAGTAAAACCTGGTATGACAGGACTTGCTCAGGTCAGTGGACGTAATAATTTATCTTGGGAAGAAAAATTTGAATTAGATGTGCAATATGTTGAACGGTATAATATATGGCTTGATTTTAAAATTATGTTTAAAACGGCTAAAGTGATGTTGAGTCAAGAGGGAGTCAATGCTCCTGATCAGGAAGTCGGTGCTGCGCGCTTTTCAAAAAAAAGCATTCATGACACTAGTTTATTTACAAAAGAGGTGAAATAACACCAAGTATGCATAAATAAGACTTTCACGAAAGCTAAATGCGGAGTACTACAAGATTATATGTAGACTATTAATATTGAGCATAGGCGAGTATTAGCACAATGCACCTATGGCTATCAACTACAGGTATCGAATGAGATACGAGTAAAAAACTGAATGTTAGATTGACAGTTCTACAAAAATAGTAAGTGTATGAAAAGTGGTTTGAGATCAATGTGACACTCAGGCTAGAAAATTGATGCTGACGCAAGTGATTAATAAAAGGTATAGTCAGTCCTGAGCTACTGAGCCATATATTAGTTGATAAGTATGGTGATTATTGACCCTTCTCTCATAAGTAGCTGATTTATCAGCGGGCTGGGGTCAATCACCTTTTTAAAGACTGGTTCAGTCGGTGTAGGGCAGCTCGATGCATTATCGGATACTCAATAAAAAACCAGCAAGCGCTAGTTTTTTATTTTCAGTTTCATCAGTATTTTGGGAGCTATGGGAAAGTTGTCGCTACCACCCGTACTTGAGTGTTGAATAGGTCTTAATAGGAAAATAAGCCCTTTTCTAAGGGGAATTCGATACCAATTGATACACCGCCATCGTTACCATGTACCTTAGAGTCACCCACCCACCCATTCAGTTTAAGTGGAATGTCTGGGCGTAGATAATGTGTCCAGGTTAGATCTAGCGCTTTTAATTCATCTTGCTGCGGAAACGCCAGATTAGTGGCTCGATTGGATTCATTTAGTTTGGCTAATAATACCCGTGCATTGAGTCGATTTAAAGAATCAAAACGAATATCACCGCCAATAGATATCATTTGTCCATCACCTCCTATAGCATGCGCTAGAGGATAGCCATGTTGGTAAAAACCATCTGTATATACACTATGATTATAGGAAATGCCCTGTACCTTGCCATTGGTACGCGTGTCTGCCCATTCGGTATACAGTTGGAAAGGCATATTGTTATAACTTGATGAATAATCGACTCCAGCCAAATACATTTTTTTGGCCGGCAAGCCGCCTGCTTCATCTTCACCAACATATTGCGCATAGATACCCATCGGGACTTGCACGAGGGGATGTAGATTTAAGCGTGCATCAAAACCAGCAATTTGATTTGACGGATTAATGGTGTCGCCATATACATTATCTTTACCAATTAATGCATCCCAAAATGAGTCAAAATTTTCAGGTCTTCCTTCACCACCCCATTGAATAGCACGTGATGCACCAAGCTCCAAAGAGGGTAAAGGTTGTGCAGTGACACGTAAGCCAATCAGTTTGGCATCAGGCACAGCATCGTAGTCATCCAGTTGTCCGGCAAAAGCTTGATATTGCCAAGGTCCAATCCAGGCCAACCATTTGTTTGCAAAGGCATTCTGTTCGGCACGCTGCATCGTCATGCCATAGACAGGGCGGTTGGCATCACCACGAATTAAACTGCCATCATGTGCAGGACCCCAGTAGGTTGGGATCTGTCCAGCAATCAGCCATTGATTCCATAATTTTCCAGCGATATATGAGCCTTCAAGATTAAGATCTTGATCATTGTCAATCTGTAGATCTTTTTCTGCGTTCACACGAATTCTGGCATCCCAGTTCTCGTTACCCGCATTTAGCTCGATGCCTATCTGGTATTGCGCTTTTTGCTGATCGCCAAAGGCTTGAGGAATATTCTTTTGATCAGTTTCTGCAAATAAGGATGCTTTGAGCAACTGGTTATTGGCATTCAAATGTGTCAATACAGTATCAATTACTTTTTGCTGAGTATTATTGTTGATTTTAGCTTGGGCAAGAGCACGTTGAATTTCATCACCACTCATTGGCCAAGTGGAAGTACTGATTTGAATCACACCCTGCTGATTAAGCCAGTTTAAATCGGTACGTAAGTTTTGGTCATTTAAAGCGATGCCTTGTGCAAAGGCGAGGGAAGAATTTAATGCCAAGGTAGCGAGCAGTGTTTTGGATAACATTCTTGTATATTCTCAGGACTTTTAAACTATAACCACGATAGGTTTTTTAGTTGATTTTTTCAACAATCATTTGCAATAAATGTAAGGAAGGATAATTTCACACCCTGCTCAAACAGAGTGTGAAATTTGAGTTTAGAATAGATTAGTCATTATCTTTATGTGCAGTATAAGCATAGGCATAATTATAACCATAACTACCAGCAGAGCCTTTTTGTACGTCATTTAGAATAACACCATTAACTTTTACATTAGCTTGTTCAAAACGATTGACAGTAATTTCAAGTTCTTTAATTTGGGTTTTTCCATGACGTGCAATCAATAAATTAACGCCTGCGTATTGTGCAATAATAATACCATCTGTCACGGCAAGGACTGGTGGAGTATCAATCAAGATATGATCAAAAGAGGCTGATGCCTGATCTAAAAATGCTTTAAATTGATCTGTGCTCAAAAGTTCAGAAGGGTTGACTGGGCTTTTGCCTCGAGTAACAAAGAACAGGTTCTCTACAGTAGAGTTTTGTACTACATCTGCATAGCTATTTTGGTGATTCAATAGTTCTGCTAAACCTGGTTGTACCTCTGCATTGAAATACTTATGTAAATAACCTCGACGCATATCACCATCAATCACTAATACTCGTTTTCCGCCTTGCGCTAAAATAGTTGCCAAGTTAGTGGTAATAAACGATTTACCAATTTCCGGAGCAGGGCCCGAAATAGCAATTACATTATTATTGGCATTCATGAGGGCAAAATGAATCGCTGTTCGCATACTACGTAAGCTTTCAATTGCAATATCACTGCTATCTTTAACTGCAAGAATAGGAATATTCTTTTTCTTTTTTAATAATTTAATACGACTTTCTTGAATAACGGAGCGCGGTACAGTGGCATAGACAGGAAGATCCAACTCATTTTCGATCTGAGCCGCATCTTTAATACCTGAGCGCATCATATTACGTAACAATGCCAGCAATGTTCCTAAGAAACCACCAAGGAAAATTGCTAAAATCAGAATCTGTAATTTCTTTGGTTTAATTGGTTCAATGGGTTCAACCGCAGTATCGACAATACGGACATTACCAATTTCACCTGCTTTAGCAATTCGAAGTTGTTGATACGAATTGAGCAAACCTGTATACAATTGTTGCTTCACTTCGACTTCACGGAAAAATTGTAAGTACTGACGTTGTAATTCAGGTAAACGTTTTAAAGTCCCATTTAGTTCAGCAATTTTTTGATTGATTGCACTGAGTTGCGCATTCATTTGCTGCATCATTGGATGTTCGCCGGTATATTTAGCTGAAGCTTCTGCAACTAGCTGTTCCAGTTCTGCTTTTTTTGTTTCTAAAGTGATGCTCTGAGTTAAGTATAATTCCGATTCTTTAGTCACATCTACAGTATTATATTGCTGACGAAAACGGTTAAATTCACGCTCTGCAACATCGAGTTGTTGTTTGAGTTCAGGTAATTGATCTTCTAAAAACTTAAGTGTTTGAGCCGTCTCTGCTGAACGACGTTCAATATTCTGCTGGCTATAAGCAGCTAAAATTGCATTCAAAACTTCAGTAATATGTTGTTTGTCATTGCCTTGATAGTTTAATCCCAGCACACCACTCATCTTACCTTTTTCAGCGACTGAGTAATTGGCGGTTAAAGATTGCATCGCAGCAGGTAGGCTTTGCTTTTGTATATTATAAACGGCATCAAAACTGTCTTGACTAAAAATACCTACTTTCCAGAGGCCATATTCAGATGAGGATTGACTTACTTGATTTAGGGGAGCAGAAAAAACTACTTGTTCTGTGATCGCATCAGTCAGGCTATATTTGCCTGGCTCAAAGCTTAAAATTAAGTTTTTATCTTGGAAGTATTGAGGAATATCGAATTGGCGAATATCAAAACTGTTTTGATTATCTTTAAATAATACAGATTTTTCTGAATACTCGGTGGCGTATTGATGGTTGGCCATTAACCGGTTCCAGAAGCTATCCTCTATACCAGATACACGAATATTTAAATTTAAATGATTGATGACCTCGCCCAATACCAAACGTGATTTCAGAATTTCAATTTCGGCTTGAGCAGGGGATTTTTGGTCGATCATACCTGATAAATCCCCTAACAATGCAGCGGAAGTACCTTTACTGTCTTCGACTTGTACCATGGCATCTACTGCATAAGTATCCGGTGTGGTTCTTAAATACAGTAAGGCACAAATCAGACTTAAAATAATGCACAATGCAATAAGTTTCCATTGCGCAATTAAAGAAAAAAATAATTCTTTTAAATCAATGGTGTCTTCGGTGTTGGCGGTTTGGCTCATAATTTACATATCAAAAAGTGAAAATATTAAAAAACTTAAATATATTTTTTCCAGTCAGCAATACAGGCTTGAATCAACTGGCAGGTCTCATCAAAGAATGCTTGATCATGTTGATAAGGATCGGCAACATTTGTACTCTGCCAATGACCTAATCTAAACGTTTTACCTTTGGCAAAAGGCCAGGTTTGTTCTATATGCTTTTGCTGATTTTGACTCATCACAAGAACTAGGTCAGCTTTTTTGATCAGTTCAGCATCTAGTTTTTTCGCAATATGTGGACTCATATCAATCCCAAAACGTTGCATGCATAGGCTGGCTTTTCCATCAGCTGCATGACCGACTAAACCGGAAATACCCGCAGATTCTATCTCTAAATGAGGATATTCCTGTTTTAAAAAGTATTCTGCCATAGGACTACGGCAAATATTGCCAATGCAAACCACCAAAATATTTTTAATTCTCATTAGTTCCCCAAACGTTCAAAATTATATAAAGCATTTGAGAATGGAATAATCTGATTCACTACACGTTGCCAGCGTGCCAAACCAGATGCATCCACATAAACAATATCATTACTGCGCATTTTAAACTGATTAGCGAGACCGAAATCGGCAATACTGGTCAAGTCCATCTGGTAGACTTCAGTGTGAAGTGCATTTGGTTGACTTCTTACAATATAAACTTTACTCCGACTGGCAGAAAGTGGATTTAAGCCCAAACTTTCTCCTAGTACATCACTCAGACTCATGCCTTGATCACGTATGGGTAATGACTGATTTTTGCCAGATTCACCCATAACATAAATTTTTTGATTTTCGCGATTATTGACATATAAGGTGTCATTGGGCTGAATCAGCAGATTATGGAGTGAGAGGCCAGCTTTTTCTAGCTCTACAGTGTTCAGACTATATGAGCGTCCTTGGCGTACTAATGTGATAGAAGCATTATCACCCTGCTCTGCATTTACACCGCCTGCCATCCCTAAAGCAGTATAAACACTAACAGGTTGATCGCTTAAATAGAATTGACCGCCTTTCAGAACTTTACCTTGAACCGAATAACGTTGACCTTGATAAGATAGTACTCGTGCGATCACATCCGGATTTTTTAGGTAACGTGATAGTTGACTACGTAATTCACGGTTGACCTGGGTCAGTGATTTTCCTGCGGCTTTATAACGGCCAATAATTGGAAACTGAATATAACCTTCGGAATCGATTTGGAAACCATTCGCTTGAGCAGACTGCTCACTACTAATATTCGTTGGAGATGTGAGTTCTGGATAAGCCCACAAATAAATAGATAAAATATCCCCTGAACTTAGACTGTAGTTACGATGCTGCGCACTAAAAAGATGGGCATATTCTTGTTGAATATTCTGTACGGCAGGCTGAACAGCCATAATAGAATCTTGAGTAAGTTTTATGACATTCACTGTAGTGCCAAGGTCGGTTTGAAAAACGCCTTCGCTAGGTAAGTCGTAGGTTTGTAAACCAGAGGTGACCGCACATCCTGTGGTAGCAATACCGCCTGCCAATAAAAGAATTAATTGAAAATGTCGCACATGTTTTCCCAAATATTAATTTTTAAATTCATTTTAAAATGAGGCTATTCTACCTAAGTTATAGGTTATATACATAGCAATTTGTAACGATGTTCGAACTTTACAAGATAGAAAATTGATGCCCTCAAAAAAGCATAAGCTATTTAAGAATTATAAATAAAATATTAAATTTTCACAAAAAATATACACTACGCTATTTTTTAGTAAATGTGAGCACAAATCATAATAGAAACTTCATAATTTTCTGCTAGTATCCCTGCCGACAGATCTTTTACAAAAAATTATTTATTGTGAAATTCAGTATAAGTGACTTATTTATTACAAATAGTCTATATCTAACGGACATGTACTTTTTTAAAAGTAGATTAGAATTTAGAATATTAATCTTATACCTAGTAGATTTTAAACCCAGGTTTCTCAGAGGAACAAATGCTAACTAACTCGACAATCCTTATAACCGGTGGCACTGGTTCTTTCGGTAACACTTTTGTGCCGATGACGCTTGCAAAATATAATCCTAAAAAAATCATCATTTTCTCTCGTGATGAAATGAAACAGTGGGATATGGCTAAAAAGTTCCAAGGTGATGATCGTGTTAGATTTTTTATTGGTGATGTGCGTGATAAAGAGCGTCTTTATCGTGCACTAGATGGGGTTGATTACGTCGTACATGCAGCAGCCACTAAAATTGTTCCAACAGCAGAATATAATCCTTTTGAATGTGTAAAAACTAATATTAATGGTGCGATGAACCTCATCGATGCTTGTATTGATAAGGGTGTAAAAGGTGTTGTAGCGCTTTCAACAGATAAGGCGAGCAGTCCAATTAACCTGTATGGAGCGACTAAACTAGCTTCTGATAAATTATTTGTTGCTGGTAATTCCTACTCTGGTGAGCATGGTACTAAGTTCTCAGTCGTGCGTTATGGAAATGTGATGGGCTCTCGTGGTTCTGTAATCCCATTCTTTTTGTCAATTAAAGATAGTGGTGTATTACCTATTACTGATGAACGTATGACTCGTTTTATGATTTCATTAGAACATGCTGTGGATTTGGTTTGGCATGCTTTTGACGACATGGTAGGTGGAGAGATTTATGTTAAAAAAATTCCATCTATGAAAATGACAGACTTGGCTCGCGTTGTTGCGCCTGAAGCCAAGCAAGAAGTGATTGGTATTCGTCCTGGTGAAAAGCTGCATGAGCAAATGATTAGTGCTGAAGATGCTTACTACACCTATGAGTATCCAGAACACTTCAAAATTCTTCCTACAATTAATCAGTGGGCAACTTGTCCAAAACGTATTAAAGACGGTAAGAAAGTACCTGAAGGCTTTGTGTATGCGAGTGATAATAATACTGAGTGGATGAGCGATGCTGAACTACAAGATTGGATACAAGCTAATCGTGAAAAAATAGGAAATATCTAAAATGTTTATCCCATATGGCAAGCAAAATATAAACCAGCAAGATATTGATGCAGTAGTCAGTGTTCTTCAGTCAGATTTTCTTACACAAGGCCCACAAGTTCCTTTATTTGAAAAAACAGTTGCCGATTATGTTGGTACAGAATATGCATTGGCAGTAAATAGTGCAACTTCTGCTTTACATATCGCTTGCTTGGCATTGGGATTGCAAAAAGGAGATGTATTGTGGACATCTCCTATTACTTTTGTGGCTTCTGCGAATTGTGCACTTTATTGTGGTGCAGACGTTGATTTTGTAGATATTGATGCACAGACTTATAATATGTCTGTAGATGCATTACAGCAAAAATTAGTACAAGCTAAATTAGAAAATAAGTTACCTAAAATAGTGATTCCTGTTCATTTGTGTGGACAATCATGCGATATGGCAAAAATCTATGCTTTATCTAAAGAATATGGGTTTCATATTATTGAAGATGCATCTCATGCGATTGGTGGAAAATACCAGTCTGAGTTTATAGGTGCATGTAAATATTCTGATATTACAGTTTTTAGTTTCCATCCTGTAAAAATTGTGACCACTGCAGAAGGTGGTATGGCATTAACCAATAATGCAATCTTGGCACAAAAAATGGAATTATTAAGAAGCCATGGTGTTACCCGCAATACAGCATTAATGAGTAAAGAGACTGAAGGGCCGTGGTATTACCAACAAGTAGAATTAGGCTTTAATTATCGTATGACGGAGTTACAGGCGGCTTTGGGAGTATCTCAAATGCATCGATTAACTCAATTTGTAGAAAAGCGTCATACAATTTCAAAAAGATATAATGAAGTTTTGAAAGATCTGCCTGTCATTTTACCTTACCAGATTCCTGAAAGTTATTCAGGTTTGCACTTATATGTGATTCGTCTGAAGTTGGGTGAGCTTAAAGCATCACGTAAACAAGTTTTTGAAGCATTACGTGCCAAAGGTATTGGTGTAAATGTTCACTACATTCCTGTGCATACGCAGCCCTACTATGAAAATCTAGGTTTTAAATTTGGGGATTTTCCTGTAGCTGAAGCCTACTATGATTCAGCGATCAGCTTACCAATGTACCCCGATTTGACAGATGACCAGATTCAATACGTGTATGAGTCACTGAAAGAGGTTCTAGTATAACTATGCAGTTGGCTGTGATTCCTGCACGTGGTGGAAGTAAAAGAATACCGCGTAAAAATATAAAGATGTTTCATGGCCAACCTATGATTGCTTGGTCAGTTCAAGCAGCTATAGATAGTGGTTGTTTTGATGAGGTTTGGGTATCTACAGACGATGAGGAAATTGCGGCAGTTGCACAAGCTTATGGTGCAAAGGTGCCTTTTTTAAGACCTGCACATTTGTCTGATGACTTTGCAACCACTGCAGATGTGATGTCACATGCAGTAGAGGAGTTTGATAAGTTAAATCATACCTTGCCAGATTATATTTGCTGCTTATATGCGACTGCTCCGTTTGTGACCAAAGCAGACTTGGTGCAGGGGCTAGAAAAGATTAAAAATAATAGCGATTTGAATTATGTGTTTAGTGCAACAACTTACCCATTCCCAATTCAACGTGCAATAAAGCTGAATGCAGATGACACTGTGGAAATGTTTTCACCACAATATTTTAATGTACGCTCTCAAGACTTAGAAGAAGCCTGGCATGATGCTGGGCAGTTCTACTGGGGTACTGCGGGAGCTTGGTTTAATAAAGAGATGATTTTTGCCTCTCAATCTAGTGTTGTAGAGTTACCGCGTTTTAGAGTACAAGATATAGACACACAAGAAGACTGGGATCGTGCTGAATGGTTATTCAAAGCAATACAGCAATGAAAGTTGTCTTTCGGGTAGATGCCTCTATTCAAATGGGTACAGGGCATGTCATGCGGTGTTTGACTTTAGCTGATGCTTTGAAGAATCGGGGGGCGGAATGCTATTTTATTTGTCGTGAGCATTCTGGCAACTTGATTGGTCTAATTACCCAGCGAGGCTATCATGTTGATGCATTGCCTTATATGGATTTATCTCAAGAAGATAAGTTGCAAAACCTTAATGCTGATCTTGCGCATGCTTCTTGGCTAGGTGCAACACAAAAAGCAGATGCGAGTTTATGTACTCCTCTTATGGAAGCATTAAAGCCAGATTGGTTGATTGTTGATCATTATGCTTTGGATATACGCTGGGAACAAGTATTACGTCCATATTGCAAACGAGTAATGGTTATTGATGATTTAGCTGACCGTCAGCATGATTGTGATTTTTTAATTGACCAAAACTATCTGCCTTCATATGAACAACGATATGATAATTTAGTTCAAGCAACAACAAAAAAATTATTGGGGCCATCTTTTGTATTGTTAAGGGATGAGTTTTTAAATTTAAGAGAGAAAAAATTACAGCAAATGCCTAATATCGAGGCGCATATTTTGATTAATTTTGGAGGAATAGGAAACTATTCTTTATTATCAAAAGTTATTGAAGCAATTAATATTTTTAAAAAGCAATCTTTTTATATTGTTACAGGCGGGTTAGATCCGCATCTACTTTTAGAGTTAGAGAAATCTATTTCATATTCAAAAGTCAAGATTGTAGAAACAGCAGTAAATATGGCGGATATTATGTCTCAGAGCCAATATGCTATTGGTGCATGTGGTTCAACGGTTTGGGAGAGATTTTGTTTGGGGCTGAATTCAGGGTTGATAGAAATGGCTGAGAATCAGACACCACTTTTAAACTATCTGACTAAAATGAATTTGATTGATAATCTTGGTAATGTTAATTCTTTAACAACAGATGATATTTTAAAACTATTACAAAATCTAGATTTAACAGATGCAAAATATAGTCATAGAAAAACAGCAATAATGAGTTTGATAGATGGTAAAGGCACACAACGTGTGGTTGAGATGATTTTAGAGGTAGCAAATGTTTAAAGGAAATATCCGTTCAATTCAGCTTGCTGATGCAGAAATGATTTTGAAGTGGCGAAATCAAGATTCAGTACGATTAAACATGTATAACCACGAGATGATTGATTTAGATACTCATATGAAATGGTTTGCCTCAATTCTTAAAAGTGATAGCTGTCAATATTTTATTTATGAGCAAAATCAAAAACCATTAGGAGTGTTGTCTTTTTCTGAAATTGATAAAAAAAATAAAAAAGCGACTTGGGCATTTTACTCAGGTGATACTACTGTTAGAGGTATAGGCTCTGAAATGGAGCAACTCGCCTTAGATTATGCTTTTAATAAATTAGATTTAAATAAACTTTATTGTGAGGTTTTAGAGTTTAATACTACGGTTATTAGCTTTCATCGCAAGTTTGGATTTAAGGTTGAAGGGGTAAAAAGACAAGATTACTTAAGAGATGGTAAATATTATGATATTTATCAGTTATCCTTATTTAAAAGTGACTACTTGAAAACGAAAAATAATGATAAGTATTTGATAGAAAAAAATTATAATTGGAACTTTGAAGTTTCAGGGAATAAGATAGATAAGTTTGCTGAACTTTCAGGTGATAAGAATGCAGTACATTTAAGTAATGAGCGTGCAGTAACACTCGGTTTTTCAGAAAGAATTGTGCACGGAGCTTTAATTTTAGCTGAAATTTCAAAAATTGCAGCTATGGAGTTTCCTGCTCAAAATGCTATTTATTTATCTCAAAAAGTAGATTATAAAATGCCTGTTTATCCAGGTTTAGAGCTTGAAGGACGAGCGAAATTAAAAACTCAAATTGGTCGTTTTGTCATTATTGAATATAGTATTTTTCAAAATGAGAAATTAGTTATTTGGTGTGAGTCTGAGTTTTTACTAAGTAATGAGGCTTTAAAAAATGAAAATTAATAATAGAAAAATTGGAACTGATTTTCCTCCTTATATTATTGCTGAATTGTCTGCCAATCATAATGGTCGTTTAGAAACAGCGTTAAAAATTATAGAGCAGGCAAAAGTCTGTGGTGCAGATGCTGTTAAGCTACAAACTTATAAGGCTGATACCATTACCCTTAATAGTAAAAATGAAGAATTTATGATTCGTGGAGGGCTGTGGGATGGTCAGTCATTATATGAGCTTTATGAGAAAGCACATATGCCTTGGGAGTGGCATAAGCCTTTGTTTGATTATGCTCGTGACCTAGATATTACTATTTTTAGCTCTCCTTTTGATCGAACAGCGGTAGATTTACTGGAAGACCTAAATGCAGCTGCATATAAAATTGCATCTTTTGAAGCAGTAGATTTGCCATTAATTAAATATGTGGCTGCTACAGGTAAGCCAATGATTATTTCTACAGGTATGGCAGATAAAGAAGAAATTGCAGAAGCAGTACAAGCGGCCTATGATGGCGGGTGTAAAGAGTTGGCAATTTTACATTGTGTAAGTGGTTATCCTGCACCAGCAGAAGATTATAATTTAAGAACGATTCAGGATATGGCTTTAAGTTTTAATATTCCTGTTGGTTTGTCTGATCATACTTTAGATAATACAACTGCGATTGCCTCGGTTGTATTAGGTGCTTCTATTATAGAAAAGCATTTTACTTTAGATCGTAATGGCGGTGGGCCTGATGATAGTTTTTCATTAGAACCTGAAGATTTGAAACAATTATGTGTTGGTGCCAAAACAGCATGGCAGGCTTTAGGGCAGGTAGATTATGGTCGTAAATCTAGTGAGCAAGGCAATGCACAATTTAGACGTTCGCTTTATTTTGTGAAAGATATGAAAGTAGGCGATGTCATTGATGAAACTTGTATACGTAGCGTTCGCCCTGGTTTTGGTTTAGCACCTAAGTTTTTTGATGAAATTATTGGTAAAGTAGTTTTACGGGATGTGGTTGGTAATACACCAGTAAAGTGGGAAATTCTAAAGTAATGTTATTGTCAATAGTTATTCCTTTTTTTAATACTTTCGATAGAAGCGAGTCTTTACGTCATATCATTAAAAGAACATTAACTGAAAATAAAGATATAGAATTTATTTTAGTAAACGATGGTTCAGTTGATTCAACTTTTAGTAAGCTAATTAATTATTATAAAGAATTTAGTAAAAGTTCATGTTTGAAAATTATAGATCAAGAAAATAAAGGGCCGGGAGGTGCTAGAAACAATGGTCTAAAAAATGCGACAGGAAAATATATATGGTTTGTAGACTCAGATGATAACATAGATATATCAAATGCATATGAGCGATTAAAGCAAGCAATAGAACTTGATGTTAATTTTGACTTTATTGATTTTAATATTAGAGAAAATAATAAAATAACTAATTCAATGGGTAATGTGGAGTCTGGATATTACCCATCTTTTGAAAATAAATATTTGGATTTAGGGCGAATAGTAACTAAGATATTTTGTAGAGATGTTTTTATAATAAATAATGTTACTTATCCTGAAAAAGTTATATATGAAGATAATTATTTAATTTATATTTTGCCAATTTTTTTAAATAATTTTTTTAAGTTTAATGATGCAGTTTATGAGTATGTAGAAAATCAAAACTCTATAACTAGGCAGAAATTTAATAGAAAATATTATGATCGCCTACTAACTTCATATGAAGGGTTGGAAAACCACTATTATCTAAATAATAAAAAAATAGAAGAAGGTGTTTTAGTTAGATTCAATGAAATTTTTTATGAAAATACATTGCTTTATATTATTGGTGGTATTTTAAAAGGTGAAATTGATAAAAGGGAGTTAATGGAAGTAAAGAAAATTATAGAATGGTGTAATTTTTTAAAGAAAAAATATAACTTTAAATTTATTATTTCAAATAAGAGAAGTTTTAAAATTAAGATTTTATTTGAAATTATTTATATCTTATCAATTTTTTTTGGATCAAAAGATTGGTATTCATATTTTTTAAATTTAAATAAAGAAGAATGGAAAATTAAATAATGAGTGCTAGAAGCTCAATAGTTATTTATTTTTTTGGTGAAATGATTTCCAAAGGCTTACCATTTTTTTTTATACCATACTTAACTAGAAAACTAGGACCAGCTGGTTACGGTGAGTTAGCGTATGCTCTTACTATTATTGCCTTTGCGAGCATATTTATTAGTTTAGGGCAAGAGGCTGCAACTTTTAGCTATTATTATAAAAAGGGGAAAAAGGCATTACCATATTTAAGAACTTCTAGTATGATATTAATGTTTGCTCTAACTATTCTAGTTGCTATTTCATTATTTTTATTAAAAATAAAATATTGGTTTCTCTTAGCATCTATATCATCAGTTGCAATATTAATTAACTATCATATGGCAACTTTACAGGCTCAAAAAAAAGAATTTGAATATATATTAATTCAAATAAGTTCTGCTATTTTACTAATTATTTTTACGTTTTCATTTCTTGAATTAATGGACGGTGATAAAGTAAAGTTAAGATTAGATGCAATGCTATGGTCAAGTATTGTAGTTTTAATCCCAATTATTTTTTTCTTTATTAAGAATACCTATAAGTTTGTAAATTTAAAAAAGATAAAATTATATAGTTTGTATTTATTAAGTTATGGTATCCCAATTTTCTTTCATTCGTTTTCTTTACTAATTAAAGGACAAATAGATAGGATTTTTATATATAAACAGTATGATGCTTTATCTTTAGGTGTCTTTTCTGCTGGAGTGCAGATAGCTGGTTTATTGACTATAATATTAGGAGTTCTTAATAAAGCATTGGTTCCAACGTATTATGAAAAATTAAAAAATAAAACTTTAAATGAGAGTAAAATCATAAAATTGGCTTTATACTCTTTGCCTTTGACTTTAATTCCTGGTGGATTGGCTTTTTTTATACCAGAAAGTGCTTATATTTGGTTTTTAGGGCAAGAATATAGTGGCTCTAAATATTTTACATATATGTATGTTTTTGGCATATCTTTGAATATACCTTATCTAATTTTAGTGAATTATTTTTTTTATCATGGTTATACAAAAAAATTGTCAAAATGTACGATTATCAGTACACTTATTTATATACTCTTTCTATGGTTATTTTCTGCAAAAAGTATTTTTTTAATACCATATGCTTTAATTTTTTCAAATATATTTTTGGTATTGATTTTATGGTGGTTTTTAAAAAATGAGAAATAATTTGATAATCTGTGTTACACCATTACAGATGCTAATTGCAGAAAAAATAATAGATTTATATCCAGACGATAATTATCATCTTTTAGTTATGTACTATGATGATAATGAAAAATATAATTATTATTATAAGAAGCTAAGTTCAAAATGTCTTGTCTCCTTTAGGTTAATAATGGAAAAAGAAAGTAAAATATATAGATTATATTATTTTTTTCAGTTAGTTAATTTGCTAAAAAATAAATTTGACTCTTTATATTATAATATCTATTTTGCAAGTGTGGATAGTTTTTTTATTCATTACATTTGTTCATCTATTAATTATAAAGATATTATTACATTTGACGATGGTGTGGCAAATATATATAAGAAAGGCTTGTATTATAAAAATAGAGATTATTCCTTGCTATTGCGATATTTAAGAATTTTTTTAGGTATCAGGTATAATTTAAAGGAAATAGTTTCTATTTCGGAAAAACACTATACCATATTTAATGGTGTAGAAAATATATGTAAAAATTCTGTTTTTTTACCTTTATTTATTTCTGATAAAGAGAGAGATAAAGAGTCCAAGGAATTTAGTATTTTTTTAGGTCAACCCTATTCTGAATATAATATTGGTAAAAATATTAATATAAATGCAATTCTTTCTAAAATAGGTGTTATAAACTACTTCCCTCATCCTCGTGAAAGAAATCTTCCGGAAGCTATTAATATAATAAATTCAAATCTTATTATTGAGGATTATGTAATTACACTATTAAATCAAGGTTATAATGTTAAGGTATACTCATTCTTGAGTACTGCACTTTTAAACTTGAATTCTATAGATAATGTTAGTGCATTTTTAATATACGATAAGCAATTATATGAAAAATATACAGACTTATATGAATTCTTTTTTAATTCAAATATTGAAACTTTGGATTTAGAAGGGGAGGCTTATTGTAATGGGTAACACGTTAGCATTAAAGGCTGCTATATTAATTTTATTTTCAATTTATATTTTTGTGGCAGGTTTTTCCTATACGGCTTTAGTGGTTAATGATGAGTTTGCATCTATTATATCTTTGTATACTAGAGTTTTTTTACTGGCTCTAATGCTTTTACTTATATTTTTGAAAGGGAGTTTGGGGAAAATAGAATTATATTTTTTAATATTTTCTGCATTTTTCTTAATTACGATGAATCCATTTCTTATAATTATGGCATTTATGATTTTACCAGGTATAATTTTTGCTGACTTTATTAATAATAAACAAGCAATAAAAATTACTATAGGTGCTTCAATTTTAAGTTTTTCTTCAATTTTTTTGCTTTCACATTTTAATATAATTGAGAGTAAGGTTTTAATGGATGATAGTGAATTTACGCTTTCAAATTTAAGGCAAACATATGGCTTTAATAATCCAAATGCTGCATCTATGTATATCGCTCAAATTCTAATGGTTTCCATCGTTTATAAAAATAAGTTATTAAGTTTTTTTATTTTTTTATTTTTTTTATGGTTGACTTTTTCCACAGGCTCAAGGACTCCTTTATATGCTGTTGTTTTTTTTATATTTTTAATTTACTTATCAAAATATAATTTCTTCCTCCCTTTTATAAGATATGGAGCTCTTATTTTTATTTGTATTATTCCTTTAATTATTATCTTTTTTATTGCTAATGGAATTTGGGTCTATTCTAATATTGATTTTAATCACTTACTAACTTATAGGCTAAGTATTGCTCAATCCCTATATTCAGAAGTTGGTGGATTATCATTACTTCCATCATACTCAAGTGAATTTGTTGATTCTGGCTATGCTAATATTCTATTAAATGGAGGTTTTCTAGTTTATTTATTATTTTTCATTTTTTTTTATCTATACTTAAAGATAGAAAATAATAGGTACTTTTTTTGTCTATTTGTTGTTTTTTTATTAATATTAATTTCTGAAACATTTATTACTGGAAACTTAATTTTTAGTATTTTGTTAATCTCACGGTCTATTTATCTGTTAAATAAAAGGTTGCCAATTTAAATGAAACCTATGAAAAAAGTTTACTTTTTAATTCTTTCATTAAAAGGGCGCTCAGGAACAGAGCGTGTAACTTGTCAACTAGCTAATATGTTAGATGATGCAGGTTACCAGATTGTAATTTTGAATCTGGATACTTGTAGAGAATTGGCGGCTTTTGATATAAATAAAAATATAGATGTACAGTATTTTAATGGATCTATTTTCAAACTTTTAAGGAAGATAAAATCTTTAAATCAAGAAGATATTCTTTTTATTCAAAATATGGAACGATTGTCTTTAATCACTCTTTTAGTTAATCCTAAATCTAAAAATATTTGTTTAGAACATGGAGTGTTTTTTACAAAATCTAAGCTTGGTAAATTTTTAACTAAATATTTATATTCACGATTAGATGCTCTCGTTACAATTACTTATGCTGATGCAAAAAATTATTTTAAATTTTTAGATGTTCAGAAAGTCCATACAATTTATAACTCAACTCCTTTTTCTCCTGAAACATTAACTTATAATTCTTTGTCAAAAAAAATTATAGCAGTTGGTCGTTTATCTCCAGAGAAAAATTTTTCTGATCTAGTTCACGCGTGGTCTTTAATTTATAGTAGATTTCCAGATTGGTCTTTAGATATTTACGGTAATGGGGATGAAGAATATAATTTGAAAAAACTTATTCAAGAACTGTCATTAAAGAATATCACTATTCATAAAAATATAAATGATATTGAAAATGTATATAAGAGTGCTTCTTTTTTAGTGCAAACTTCTAAGTTTGAGGGTTTAGGTATGGTTTTAATTGAGGCGCAATCATATGGTTTACCATTAGTTGCATATAATTGTCCATACGGCCCATCCGAGATTATTGTTAATGAAAAAAACGGGCTTTTAATACAAGATTATAATGTTAATGATTTGGTTAATGGGATTGAACAGTTAATTGTTAATTTAGAGCTAAGGGAAAATATGCATTTTTATGCTCTTAATTCTAATAAAAAATTTGATATAAATTTAATAAGTAATCAGTGGTTAAATTTATTTAATAATCTTTAATATTTATTTTCTAAGACTATTGAGTGCTTTGAGGTGGTAATGAGTTTTTTAGTTAGTATAATCATGCCTGCATATAATGCGGAAAAGTTAATATCCGATTCGATAAATAGTGTTTTATCGCAGACATATAAGAATTTTGAGCTAATAGTAATTGATGATTGCTCACAAGATCAAACATCACAAGTTGTAGAAAATTTTATTTTAAAAGATAAGAGAGTAAAACTTATTAAAAATATTAAGAATAAAGGTGTTGCTGAAACTAGAAATACTGGTTTAGATCAGGCTAAAGGTGATTATGTCGCTTTTTTAGACTCTGATGATAAGTGGGATAATAATAAGTTAGAAAAACAATTAGCAGTTTTGAAAGAAAGAAATGATGTTGATGTTGTATATGGCTCTTACTATAGATTTAATAATGATGGAATTAAAAATATAGTAAAGGTTCCTAACTTACTAGATAAAAAAGAGTTATTAAAAGGTAATCCAATAGGTAATCTAACTGCTATCTATAATTTTAAAAAATATTCGCAAATCCGGCAAAAAAACATTGGTCATGAAGATTATTTATTTTGGCTAGAAATTTTTAACTCTAGCCCAGATGTAAAAGGCATAGGTATTCAGGAACCTATAGCCTATTATAGAGTAGCAGAAGATGCTAAGAATTTGTCCGGAAATAAGTTGAAAGCAGCGAGCTGGACATGGACTATTTATCGAAAGCACTTAAAACTAAATTTAATAAGTTCTCTATTTTATTTTTCCTATTATATGATTAAAGCTATTTTAAAGAGAGTCTAAGGCGTGAGAGTTCTAATAACAGGTGCAACAGGCTTTGTAGGTTCAGCTCTAACTGAACGGGTGAATAGTTTGTATGACACTATGGTTTTAGTTCGTACTCAAAGTAATGTTCTGCCTTCCACGATTCAACAACTTGTTGCCAGCAATATTTTTGAAGCAGATTTTCCAGAAAATGTAGACGTTATTATTCACTTAGCAGGTCGTGCTCATATTCTAAATGAACAAACGACAGATCCATTAGCTGAATTTTGTAAAGTCAATGTAGAAGGGACATTACAACTTGCCCGTCAGGCTTTGGACAAAAAAGTAAAACGCTTCATATTTATGAGTTCTATAGGTGTGAATGGTTCAGTGACATCACAGCAACCGTTTACAGAAGATGCTCTGCCACAACCCCATGCAGATTATGCGGTTTCCAAACTAGAAGCAGAGGAAGCATTAAAAAAATTATTTGCTGGTACAGACATTGAATTAGTGATTATTCGCCCACCCTTAGTGTACGCAGCTCACGCGCCAGGTAACTTTGCTCGTTTACTCAAATTAGTCGCAACCAATTTACCTTTACCTTTTACACGTACACGAAACAAACGTAGCTTTGTCGCACTTGAGAACTTGGTCGATTTTATTCAGGTTTGTATTGAGCATCCCAACGCTGCCAACCAAACATTTTTAGTGGCAGATCAAAGTCGCATTTCCACACGTGAACTGGTTCAATACTTAAAACAGGGTATGGGAAAAACCCCATATTTTATTTATATTCCACAACCTCTTATGAAACTAGGGGCGGCATGTGTAGGGAAATCCAAACTCTATGAACAACTGTTTGAATCACTTGAAGTAGATGCTTCCAAGGCTCAAAAACTACTGGGCTGGACAGCTCCGTTAAGTACCCAGCAAGCCATGTTAAAAGCAGGCCAAGATTATCTAAAAATGAAAGAGTAATTCACGTATGTCAATTTTTGCACAGAGCATTGTATTTTTTATACTGACATTACTATTTACAGGCTACATGCGGCATTATGCCCTAAAGAAAAATATCATAGACAACCCCAATGAGCGCAGCTCCCACAGTGTACCCACGCCACGCGGTGGTGGTGTAGCTGTGGTGTGTAGCTATTTATTGGTGTTGGCTGTGCTGATCTATAGCCAGCAACTGACAGTCCATATAGGCTTAACCCTTATGGGGGCAGGTTTTGTTATCGCACTGCTTGGTTTCTTAGATGATCATGGGCATATCAACTCCATGTTGCGTCTAGCCATCCATTTTCTAGTGGCTATAAGTGCGGTGACCAGTTTAGGTGGTTTTGCTGAAGTCACTGCTTTTAATGGTCTGCAACTCGGCTTTGTAGCCAATATCATTGCTGTGTTATTTTTGGTGTGGTTACTCAATCTGTATAATTTTATGGATGGCATTAATGGTATTGCCAGTGTTGAAGCCATTACCGCCACAGTGAGTATGGCAATTTTGTACTATCTGCTAAATGCATCGCTGAATTCAGATCTACTTTGGTTATTAGCTGCCTGCGTATTTGGCTTCCTATTATGGAACTTTCCCAAAGCCAAAATTTTTATGGGCGATGCCTGTAGTGGGTTTTTAGGGCTAACATTAGGGATTTTGGCATTAATTGCCCTCAAAGAAAACTTAGCATTGTTTTGTGCATGGATTATTTGTCTAGGTGTATTTGTGGTCGATGCGACTTATACCCTGATTAAACGCGTGCTCAGTGGCTATAAAATGTATGATGCGCATCGCAGCCATAGCTATCAAATTTTATCGCGTAAATGGGGCAGCCATACGCCAGTGACTTTGGCTGTAGCAGCGATTAACCTTCTCTGGCTATTTCCAATTGCATATATGACCGTAATGCAACAATGGGCCTATCCTGAATTCGCAGTGTTGATTGCTTATTTACCTTTAATATTGATTGCTATTAAATTAAGAGCGGGAACACCTGATGCCTGAGAAAAAATTACTGATTCTCGGGGCAGGCGGTTTTGGTCAATCAATTGCTGAAGTTGCTGAACTGCTAGGTAAATGGAAGAGTATTTCATTTGTTGATGATCGATGGCCTGAGCAACAACAGGTTGGTCGCTATACAATTATTGCAAATATTCAATCTTTAGAAGCAATCAATTTGCATAGTTTTGAAGCCATTATAGCAGTTGGAAATAACCAAATACGACAAAAATGGCAACAATTATTGCTTGATTTATCTATACCCATTACGACTATTATACATCCACAAACTGTCATTGCTCCTAGTGTAACAATAGGGCAGGGGGTAAGTATTATGGCTGGGTGTGTTATTGGAACGAATACGATTATCCAAGATGGTGCTATTTTAAATATGGGTACATTATTGGACCATGATGTGGTGGTTGAACAATTTGTACACTTAAGTATTGGGGTGAAAGTTGCAAGTAATAATGTTATCCCTACATTTTCTTTCTTGGAAGTGGGAAGTATCATAGAACATAAGTCTTAATAACAACTTCTTTAAA
This sequence comes from Acinetobacter sp. L-24, assembly GCF_056857555.1. The sequence continues at coordinate 22,979 of NZ_JBSXNI010000039.1, forward strand.
TTAAGATATGACGTGCTGAAAAATATATGAAATCTCTTGTAATTCCTCTGGTTGAATCTCCACGTTCAGCAAAACTCGCGTTTTTAGTCATTTTAGACTTTTGTATTTTCCCTGTTCTAATCTGGCTTTGTTATGCCATTCGACAGTTTGATCTCGGTACAGAAGTTGTACCCAATATTCCCTTTGGGCCAGTTTGGGTCAGTGGTATTGCAGTCTTTGCGCTGTTTATCTGTGGTGTATACCGTTTTATTGTTCGTACCTTTAATGAATTTTTTATTGCCAAATTAGGTCTGGCAACCATATTAAGCGTGATTGGTTTGTACTTGTTGGCTTATAGTACGCATGCGTTTATTCCGACCTCAATCCCTTTAATGTTTGGCTTTATGATGTTCGCTTGGGTTTGGTTCAGCCGGGGTATTATTCGTTTTGTCGTTCAATCTTATTTGAAGTCAGGTGTACCGAAAAAACGGATTGCTATTTATGGAGCAGGTCATGCTGGTCAGCAGGTAGCAGCTACTTTAAACCGTTCTAATGAACATCTACCGATTATATTTATTGATGATGATCCTTCTTTAAGTGGCCAAAATATTGGTGGTATCCAAGTTTTTTTACCACATACTGCTTTGAAATGTTTTACAAAATTCAAAATTGATGAAATTTTAATTGCACTCCCGTCAGTAGGGCGAATACGTAAAAGTGAAATTATTAAGTTTTTAGAGCCGGCTCATTTAAAAATTACCGAGATTCCGGGTCTGACTAAACTGGTCAATGGTGAAATTCGAATTTCTGATATTCAGGAAGTAGATATTATTGATTTACTGGGGCGTGATCCTGTACCGCCAGTTCCAGTGCTTTTGGCTAAAAATATTAAAAATAAAGTAGTCATGGTCACAGGTGCGGGTGGCTCGATTGGTTCAGAACTGTGTCGCCAAATTATTAAAAATCAGCCGGCCAAACTGGTTATTTATGAACTGACTGAATTCGCACTGTATAGCATTGAAAAAGAGTTACGCCTTAGCGCTAGCTGTGAAATCATTCCGATTCTTGGCTCTGTACTGGATGAGCGTAAGTTAGAACGGGTAATTGAACAGTACGGCGTGCAAACCGTTTATCATGCGGCTGCTTATAAGCATGTGCCATTGGTCGAGTGTAATCCATTGGCTGGCCTGAAAAATAATGCAGTCGGTACAGCATTCAGTGTCAATGCCGCAGTTAAAAAGGGTGTAGAAACTTTTGTCCTGATTTCAACCGATAAGGCGGTGCGCCCGACCAATGTCATGGGCGCGACCAAACGGATGGCAGAGCTGTATTGTCAGGCTATGGCGGAAGCGCAAGACCAGACCCAGATCAGTATTGTGCGCTTTGGTAATGTCCTCGGTTCTTCGGGCTCGGTCGTGCCGCTGTTTAAACAGCAGATTGCCAAAGGTGGCCCGATTACCGTGACCGATCCGGAAGTGACCCGGTTCTTTATGACCATTCCGGAAGCTTCGCAACTGGTGATTCAGGCTGGCGCTTTGGGAACCGGTGGAGACGTATTCCTGCTGGACATGGGCGAGCCGGTACGGATTCAGGATCTGGCACGACAAATGATTTCTCTCAGCGGACTCAAAGTCAGAGATGATAAAAACCCGAATGGCGATATTGAAATTCAATATACTGGGCTACGTCCAGGCGAAAAACTTTATGAAGAACTGCTGATTGACGAAGAAAATACAGAAATTACTTCACATAAGCGTATTCTACGATCTGTAGAGAAACATTATCCATTGGCAGAAATTCTGGCAGTATTTAACCGTATGCATGCACTTAGCGCGACTCAGACTGATATTGAATGGGCACTGGCACAACTAGAATATTATGTGGATGGTTATATACGCGGTAACGAAATTAAAGTGAACTAGGTTTTTATAGATATGATTAAAAAAGCGATTCTCCCTGTGGCGGGTCTAGGTACGCGTTTTTTACCTGCCAGTAAATCCATTCCGAAAGAAATGGTTACTGTTGTGGATCGCCCTGCAATTGAATATGTGGTGCGTGAAGCCGTTGCTGCCGGAATTGAGCAGATTATTCTGGTGACCCATTCTTCCAAGGCTTCGATTGAAAATTATTTTGACCGTAACTTTGAGCTTGAAACCACCCTTGAGCAAAAAAACAAAATCGACCTGCTGAAAGAAATTACGGAGATTCTGCCTGCAGGCGTGAGTGTGATTAGTGTACGCCAGCCGCAGCCTTTGGGTCTGGGTCATGCGGTACTGTGTGCCAAAGCCATGATTGGTGATGATGATTTTGCAGTGCTGTTACCGGATGTGCTGGTGAAAGATCAGGATCCGGAAAATGACCTGTCACGCATGATTCAGCGCTATGTACAATCTCAAGCTTCACAAATCATGGTTGAAGCAGTGCCTGAACATCTGGTCGACCAGTATGGCATTGTTGATGTTGCTGCATCACCTGAGGAAGGTGAAAGTATAGTCATGCAAGGGATCGTTGAGAAACCGGCAGTCGGGACGGCACCATCGAATCTGTCTGTGGTGGGGCGTTATATTCTGCCGGCAAAAATCATGCAGCTTTTAGAACAGACCCCACGCGGGGCAGGCAATGAAATCCAGCTGACCGATGCCATCGCCATGCTGCAGCAAACCGAAGCCGTAGAAGCCTATCGCATGAAAGGTCAGACCTTTGACTGTGGCAGCAAGTTAGGTTATCTAAAAGCTGTTTTACATTATGGCGTCGATCATCCTAAACTCGGTGCCGAGTTTAAAGCATTAATTCAGGAACTGGCATTATAATAATCAAGGAATATTATGAAAGTCGCAGTATTGGGAAAAACCTTATTTTCCGGAGTCATTTCAGCTCTTTTATCTGAATGTGGTCATCAGGTGGTCTGGTGTAACAGCTTCAATGCAGATGAGTCGGCCCGGCCCTATTTCCAGGATGAATCTCTACAACAATTACTGCAAAAACAGGAAAAATCTGGTTTTTTAAACTGTTGCGATTTTCAGCATCTGGATTTTAATCAGGATGTGTTTTTCTTTAGTTTTAATGCGACTGAAGAACAGCAAGCGTTTCAGATGCTGGACACCATCCGGCATGCCTGTTTTGCCCATCCCAAGCTGATGATTAATGCCTCGACCTTTGGCTTGCATGGCACGCAGCGCTTTCAGCAGTTGCTGCCGAATGATGACTGGATTTATCTGCCAGATATTATTCAGGAAGGGAATGCACTGCGTAGCTTTACTCAGGCCACCCAGTTGATTGTGGGCTGTGATCATGCAGATATCCAGCCTAAAATCAAAGAATTATTACGTCCATTATTTCCACGCGCGCAGCAGTATCTATTTATGCCGGTTCTGGATGCCGAATTTACCAAGTTGAGTATTTCCGGCATGCTCGCCACCCGGATCAGTTATATGAATGATCTGGCCAGTGTGGCAGAAAAGCTTGGCATTGATATTGAACAGGTACGGCAAGGCATGGCTGCGGATAACCGGATTGGTTCTGCCTATCTGTTCCCCGGCGTTGGTTTTGGTGGAGAGAATTTCTCCCATGATATCCGGACGCTTACTCACGCCGTGGCAGATTCAGGGGTAAAAAACCAGTTGCTGGAACAGGTCTGGGACATTAACGAACAGCAAAAAGAATTACTGTTTCGTAAACTCTGGAACTATTTCCGTGGAGACTTAAAGGGTAAAGTTATTGCGATCTGGGGTGCAGCCTTTAAGGAAAACACGCCGAGTATCCAGCAGTCTCCGGTACATGCCATGCTGACCGCTTTGTGGGCACAAGGCGTGACGGTCAAGCTGCATGATCCTCAGGCAATCACAAATATTGAAAAGGTTTATGGGCCACGGGAAGACCTGATCCTGTGTAAAGACCAGTATCAGGCTGTGGAAGGGGCGTATGCCTTGTGTCTGATGACGGCATGGAAACAGTACGGCAGTCCGGATTATCCATATCTGATCAAGCTAATGCAGCATCCCCTGATTCTGGATGGGCGTAATCTGTATGATCCGACGTATGTCAAGACACGCGGTTTTAATTATATTGGGGTGGGACGTTAATGTTGAGCCATTTTAATCCAAATCTCGACACTGAAACTGTGTGTCAGAAACTCGCCTCGAACAAAGAACAACTTCAGTCTGAGCATCTGCGGGAACTGTTTGCTGCTGACCCGGAGCGCTTTAATCGATATTCCATTCAGTTTGAACAACTGCTATTTGACTATAGCAAACACAGAATCAATCAAAATGTGATACAAGGCCTGATCGAATGGGCCGATGCACAGAACCTCAGATCCTGGATTGGCTCCCTGTTTTCCAGTCAAAAAATCAACTATACCGAGCAGCGTGCTGCCATGCACTGGGCACTGCGCCTGCCCAAACAGGATCAACAGCATGCTGATCTGGCAGCTGATGTGCATGCCCAGCTGGAGCGTATGTATGCGCTGGTGGAACAGATTCATGCCGGACAGCGTCGCGGTGCCACCGGGGAAGTCATTCAGGATGTGGTCAATATCGGGGTGGGCGGATCAGACCTCGGTCCCTTGATGGTCACGCATGCTTTATCTGATTTTAAATACCAGTCTGCCCAGCCACTCAACGTACATTTTGTTTCGACTATGGATGGCAGTCAGTTGTCTGAGCTGTTGCATCAGCTGCGTCCGGAAACGACACTGTTTATTATTTCCTCCAAATCCTTCGGCACCATTGATACCCTGACCAATGCTCAGACGGTACGCTTGTGGCTGGAAAAGGCCTTAGGTCAACATCCTTATATTCTCAAGCATCATTTTATTGGAGTATCGACCAAACCGGAAAAAATGACGGCGTGGGGTATCGTACCGGAAAACCAGTTATTGCTTTGGGACTGGGTCGGCGGGCGTTATTCACTCTGGTCCTGTATCGGACTGCCAATTGCCCTGAGTATCGGGATTGAAGGCTTCAAGCAGCTGCTGGCTGGTGCTTATGCAATTGATCAGCATTTCCAGTACCAGCCTTTTGAGCGCAATATTCCGGTATTGATGGGGCTTTTGGGAGCATGGAATACCAATTTTCTGGATATTCAGACCCATGCAATTCTGCCTTATGATGGTCGGCTGAAATATTTTGCCTCCTATCTGCAACAGCTGGAAATGGAATCCAACGGCAAATCAATTCAACGTAATGGCGAGAAAGTCCAGCTAGATACCTGCCCGATTATCTGGGGTGAGGTCGGGCCGAATGCCCAGCATGCCTTCTATCAGTTATTGCATCAGGGTACGCAGTCAGTCAGCTGTGATTTTATTGCACCGGTAGAACGTTATAACAGCCAGCAATATACCTATGCAGACAGCGCTGAAGCATTAGTCGAACAACATCATCTGGCCTTATCCAACTGTCTGGCGCAATCGCGCTTACTGGCTTTTGGCAATGAAGCACTGGATCAAACTGAATTGGCGAGCTTACCGGCTTATAAACAGTATGAAGGTAATCAGCCGAGCAGTACCCTGTTATTGCAGGAACTCAATCCATACAGTTTGGGCATGCTTATTGCACTGTATGAGCACAAGGTATTTGTCCAGTCCGTGCTGTGGAATATCAATCCGTTTGACCAGTGGGGCGTAGAAAAAGGCAAGGAAATTGCCAACCAGCTATTGCCAATACTGAATGGTGAACAAACCGATCTGGATGGTTTGGACGGTTCTACCCAAGGCCTCATTAAAATTTTATTAGGAAAGTCAAATGGCTAAAATTTTGGTCACAGGTGGGGCAGGCTATATTGGTTCACATACCTGTGTAGAATTGTTGAATGCCAGACATGAGGTAATTGTACTTGATAATCTGTGCAATAGCTCCTCCGAGTCCTTAAGCCGAGTAGAAAAGCTGACCAAAAAAAGCCTGACCTTTGTGGAAGGCGATATCCGGGATAGCCAGTTACTCGATCAGGTCTTTCAGCAAAATTCGATTGATGCGGTAATTCATTTTGCCGGTCTTAAAGCAGTCGGTGAAAGCCAGCAGATTCCATTGGCTTATTTTGATAATAATATTGCCGGTTCAATTAGTCTGGTTCAGGCGATGCAGCGCGCACAGGTGTATAAACTGGTCTTTAGCTCTTCCGCCACTGTGTATGGTGAAGATAATCCTTCTCCATATCAGGAAGATATGCCCTTAAGTATGCCGAATAATAATTATGGCTATACCAAGTTGGTTGTTGAGCAGATGTTAGAAAAAGTAGCAATTGCAGATGAACGTTGGTCCATTGCCTTGCTACGTTATTTTAATCCGGTCGGCGCGCATAAAAGTGGACAGATTGGTGAAGATCCATTGGGTATTCCCAACAATCTGATGCCTTTTGTGACTCAAGTTGCGGTAGGTCTGCGTGAAAAGCTGTCTATTTTTGGCCATGATTACGACACGGCCGACGGCACCTGTGAGCGTGACTTTATTCATGTAGTGGATTTAGCGAAAGCACATGTTTTAGCAATTCAGAATCGTTTAAAGCATCAAGGCTGCCGGGCCTGGAATATTGGTACGGGCCAACCGATATCGGTATTAACCCTGAAAGATACCTTTGAGAAAGTGAATCAGATCCAGATTCCGTTTGAGTTCGCTGCACGACGTGATGGTGATTTGGCAAGTTTCTATGCAGACAATGCGCGTGCAGTAAAAGAGTTGGGCTGGACACCCGAATATGGCTTGGAGGATATGCTCGCCGATAGCTGGAAATGGCAAAAGCAGAACCCCAAAGGATATGGATCATAGATATGAATTTTATTTATGGGGTTATTTGTCATCAACTTACCCATTCATTGGTTTTTCTGGTGAATGAGCTGCTGAAAAGTCCTCATAGTATTATTCTTATTCATGTCGATCAAAAAGCCGACCTTGCCCCATTTCATACTCAATTCGGACAGCTTGATCAGGTATATTTTTTAGCAGACCGGACAGATGTACGATGGGGCAGCTATAGCCAAATTGAAGTCATGTTAAAACTCCTGCAGGAAGCACAAAAATATGATTACGGCTATTTTTTCTTCCTGTCCGGAGATGACATTCCTTTATGTTTCAATACCGCAAGAGAATTATTTCTAGAAAAAGAATATCAAAAACAGACCGAGTTTGTGGGTCATGATGATTTACCAGATGATGTGGAACAACGGGTGAATGTCCTGTATTTACCGATTATGTATCAGAAAGCTAAATCACCATTATTTCAGTTCCTGAACAGATGGGCATTATGGTATTGCCGGCACTTCCGTAAACAGGATATTTCTCATTTACCTAAACTATATAAAGGTTCAAACTGGATTACTCTCACCGATCAGGCGGTGACATTTATTCTGGATTATCTGGAAGCGAATCCGGATTATGCAAAAACCTTTAAATCTTCACTCTGTGCAGATGAAATCTTTTTCCATACCATTATTTATAATTCCCATTTTCAGCAACGCATCTATCATGTCCAGCATAGGATAGAGGATTGTGAAACAGGGCTAAGATATATTGACTGGGATTCCGGGCCGGATTATCCAAGAACTTTAGATGTGTCTGATTTTGATAAAATGAAGAAGTCAGGCATGCTGTTTGCGCGAAAAATGAATACAAATATCACAGTGGATATACTCGAAAAACATTTTTCATAAAAGCTTCAGGCCGGAAAAGTACCCTAAAAACTGGAGTCTTTTCTCTGGTTTAAGGGCATTGTTTTCAGGCTTTTTGAGGACTTAAGCATTGCCCTGGATCAGCTGGGTCAGCTCATCGACATAGTCCTGCATCGGTCGTGGATGATGATCACGGCGGCTTTCAATATTCAAACGCAATAATGGTTCAGTATTGGAGGCGCGCACATTAAAACGCCAGCTACCAAAATTCAGGCTGACGCCGTCGGTCTGGTCAATTTCTGGTTTTTGATCGGCATAATGATCGAAAAGTTTTTGGATGGTTGCCTGGGTATCGGCCACTTTAAAATTAATTTCACCTGAACATGGGAACTTGGCGATCATTTCTTCCACAAGAGAAGATAAGGATTTTCCTGTTTCAGACAGTACCGCCATAGCCAGTAACCATGGAATCATGCCGCTGTCACAGTAAGCAAAATCACGGAAATAGTGATGGGCACTCATTTCCCCGCCATAAGCCGCATTATGTTCACGCATGACATCTTTAATGAAGGCATGCCCTGATTTTGATTGGACGGTAATCCCCTGATACTGCTCTACCACATCCAGCGTATTCCAGACCAGACGCGGGTCATGGACAATTTTTTCGCCAGACTGCTTCAGCAGGAATGCCTGCGCCAGAAGGCCAACAATATAATAACCTTCAATGAACTGCCCTTTTTCATCGAACAGGAAGCAGCGGTCAAAGTCGCCATCCCAGGCAATGCCCATATCCGCACCATGCTGAATGACTGCATCACGGGTGCTATCACGGTTTTCAACCAGAATTGGATTCGGGATGCCATTCGGGAAGTTACCATCGGCCTCATTGTGAATTTTGACAAATTCAACCGGAATCTGGAGTTGTTGAAACTTCTGTTCAAGCGCATCAACCACATGTCCTGCGGCACCATTACCAGCATTCATCACCAGTTTCATCGGGCGGATTTTTGCCGGATCGATATAGGTCATCAGGTGGTCGATAAATTCTGGCAGGATATTATATTTTTCCGTATGACCTTTTTGGCTAACTTCAATGAATTGCCCTGATTCGGCCAAGGCCTGAATTTCTTTTAAGCCTGTATCTGCACTGATCGGACGGGCATTTTCACGCACCAGTTTCATCCCATTATAGTCCATTGGATTATGGCTGGCAGTAACTTCAATACCACCCTGAACATCCAGGTGGAAAGCTGCGAAATAAACTTCTTCGGTCCCGGTCATGCCAAGATCCAGCACATTGACCCCGGCATCATTCAAGCCGCGAATGGTGGCCTGTTTTAGCTCTTCACTGCTGAGTCGTATATCACAACCAATGGCTACTGTTTTAGGTTGATAAATTTGTCCATAAGCCCGGCCAATTTTGTAGGCGATATCTTCATTGAGTTCTGTACCCAGTTTGCCACGAATATCATAGGCTTTGAAGCAAGTCAGTTTTGTCATTTAGAGGCTCTCCATTCAGAAGAAAAAGGCCGGTTCCCCAGCCTTGATTCAATTTTAATTATTCTACGGTAACCGATTTTGCCAGGTTGCGTGGCTGATCCACATCCGTACCACGTAGCACTGCCACATGATAAGACAATAACTGCACCGGGATGCTATACACAATCGGTGCCAGCACTGCATTGACTGCCGGAATATGTACCACATGCTGGCGTTCTTTGGCTTTAATGCCGCTGTTTTCATCAGCAAACACAAATAGCTCGCCACCACGCGCCTGAACTTCTTCCATATTGGATTTGAGCTTATCCAGCATGTCATCCTGTGGTGCCAGAATCACTACCGGCATGTCATTGTCAACCAGTGCCAATGGCCCGTGTTTCAGTTCGCCTGCAGCATAACCTTCAGCATGAATATAGGAAATTTCTTTCAGCTTGAGTGCGCCTTCCAGTGCGATCGGGAAATGCGTACCACGGCCCAAGAACAGGCAGTGCTGCTTTTCAACAAACAGTTCAGAAAGGCGTAGAAGCTCATCATCATGACGCAAGGTATCCAGCATGACTTTAGGCATATGCCAAAGTCCTGTGGTAATTTCCGTCATTTTTTCTGTAGAAATAGTATTTTTTACAGAACCGATTTTCAGTACCAACAGCATCAAGGCTGCAAGCTGGGTGGTAAAGGCTTTGGTGGAAGCCACGCCAATTTCAGGACCAGCTAAAGTCAGCAGGCTGTAATCTGTTTCACGTACCATCGAAGAGGTTGCCACGTTACAGATCGTCATCGTGCTAATGTCGAGGCCTTTGGCAGTTGCACGTTTCTGTGTATCACGTAAGGCAGCCAAGGTATCGGCAGTTTCACCGGACTGGGAAATACATACATATAGCGTGTTGTTCACAATCACCGGAGTGCGATAACGGAACTCGCTGGCAATCTCGACCTGGCAAGGCAGGTCAATCAGCTGTTCAAACCAGTATTTGGCAATCATGCCGGCATGATAGCTGGTACCGCAGGCAATAATCTGGATTTGCTGGATTTTTGCAAAGTCTTGTTCCGCACTGGCAAGAAAATCTTCACGCAGGTCATTGCCATTTAAAGCTTGGGAAATGGTCTGTTTGATCGCTTCAGGCTGCTCATAAATTTCTTTGAGCATGTAGTGCTTGTATTCACCTTTAGAAGCATTGCTGACGGCAGCATCCAGTTCCTTGACCGGACGATCGACAAGTTGACCATCGACAAAGACTTCAATCGTGGTACGGGTCAAACGGGCAATATCGCCTTCTTCAAGATAAATAAAACGGTTGGTAATCGGGAGCAGAGCCAACTGGTCAGAACTGATAAAGTTTTCACCAATACCGACACCAATGACGAGCGGAGAACCTTCACGTACGGTAATCAGTTCATCAGGGTGGTCAGTATGTACGATACCCAGTGCATAGGCACCTTTCAGTTGTGGAACCACCTGGCGTACAGCTTCTAACAGGCTCGGGGTAGATTTCAGCGCATCATTGATCAGATGGGCAACCACTTCAGTATCAGTCTGTGAGGTAAACACATAGCCTAAAGCTTCAAGATCATCTTTCAGTTCCTGATAGTTTTCGATAATCCCGTTATGGACCACTGCTACATTTTCAGAAATATGCGGATGGGCATTTTCTTCAGTCGGTTTGCCATGGGTGGCCCAGCGTGTATGCGCAATGCCGAGTGAACCGCTAATCTGGGATTCATTCACAGCCTGTTCAAGGTTTGCAACCTTACCGACACGGCGTTCACGTAGGACTTGGCTGTTGTTAATGAGTGCCAAACCTGCTGAATCATAACCACGGTATTCCAGGCGTTTTAAGCCTTCAATCAAAATATTGGTAATGCTGCGTTCCGCAATGCCACCGACGATACCACACATATTTGTTCCCCTTATTTCTTGATTTTTTGCGGACGTGGATAGTTTTCTTTGGCAAATTGCTTAGAGCGCTCTACTGCCAAACTGTTGTCTTCCACATCACGGGTAATCGTCGAGCCTGCACCCACTGTAGCACCGTTACCAATTCTCACAGGTGCCACTAATGAACTGTTCGAGCCAATAAAGGCTTGATCACCAATAATTGTTTTAAATTTGTTGGCACCATCGTAATTACAGGTAATAGTCCCTGCACCGATGTTTGAGCCTGCACCAACTTCAGCATCACCCAGATAGGTAAAATGGTTGGCTTTAGAGCCTAGACCAATCGAGGTATTTTTAACTTCAACAAAGTTACCGATATGCACTTCATTGGCCAATTGTGCACCCGGACGGAGTCGTGCAAAAGGTCCAATCTGGGTATCTTCACCAACGATAGCATTGTCAAAAATGCTATATGGTTGAACCTTGGTGCCAGCTGCAATCTTGCTATTCTTAATGATACAGCCAGCGCCAATTTCAACGTTGTCGCCCAGCTCGCAATCACCTTCGATAATCACATTGATATCAATGCGGACATCCTGACCGACAGTTAAATTACCACGCAAGTCAAAGCGGCTTGGATCAATCAGATGTACACCTTGCTGCATTAGCTGTTTGGCTTGATAAGACTGGAACTGACGCTCTAAAGCAGCGAGCTGCACGCGGTCATTTACCCCTTCAACTTCAAAAGCCTGCTCAGGTTCTACCGATGCAACTTGTATACCATCTGCCAAAGCCATCGCGACAATATCAGTCAGGTAATATTCACCCTGCGCATTGTCATTGCTTAAATTTGGCAGCCATTGATGCAACTTGGCATTGCTGACGGCATAAATACCGGTATTGATTTCCTTGATCTGACGCTGTTCTTCGGAAGCATCCTTGTGCTCCACAATGGCCTGGATTTCACCATTTTCACGTACAATACGACCATAACCATTGGCATCTGGCAGGGTAAGCGTCACCAGACCAATACCGGTTTCTGCAGTGGCATCGAGTAATTTTTGCAAGGTCACAGGATTAATGCACGGTACATCGCCGGAAAGAATCAGCGAGACGCCGTCTTGTGGCAGGACAGGCAAGGTCATTTGTACGGCATGACCGGTACCCAGCTGTTCAGCCTGTTCGACCCATTTAATATCCTCTTGTGCAAATGCTGTCTGAACCCGATCACCGCCGTGACCATAAATCGTAATAATATTATCTGCGTTTAATTTTTTTGCCGTTTCAATGACATGACCCAGTAAAGGACGTCCTGCAAGGGGTTGTAATACTTTCGGTAAGCTAGAGCGCATGCGCGTTCCTTTACCTGCAGCAAGAATAATAACAGTCGTTGACATGTTCTAATCCTAAATATGGCTTATGCCACGATGAAGTAAAAATAAAGCAGAATACAAAGAGCAGCCCAAAGGCCGGCAATAATGTCATCCAGCATGATGCCGAAGCCACCGTCGACCTGTCGGTCAATCACACGGATCGGCCAAGGTTTCCAGATATCAAATAATCTGAATAGCGCAAAACCGATGAGCAACCATAACCAGTTCATCTGACCTAAGTAGATCAGGGGCAAAAATGTGATGGATTGTCCGGCAAATTCATCCCAGACGATGCGGCCATCATCATGTACACCCATGACTCTAGCAGTATGCCCGCAGATATATATGCCAACCAGGGACATGATGGCAATGGCAAAAACACTGTTTAGAAAACCAAGATGCAGCCAAATAGGAATAAATAAAAGTGCAAAGGCCGAACCAAAGGTACCGGGTGCTTTAGGTGCCAGACCAGAACCAAAACCAACCCCACTAAAGACAATCAGTCGGTCGATCCATGACATGGCTTTAAAATTAATCGCAGGTTTATGCAAAATGTTGATACCCATTAAATTGAAGTGAATGATCTACGCCATCTTTTTCAAAAGTTAAGCCGTGTTGCTGCTGAATTGTGCCGATCATACTAATCGAAACATCAAGTTGTTTTTGCAATAATTTTTCGTAATTTTGCGGGCTTATTGTAAAGCATAATTCGTAATCATCGCCACCAGCGAGGGCATATTGCCATTTTTGCTCATCGTTTAAAGCATGCAGGGTGGGACTGATCGGCAGGTTTTCAAGTTGCAGCTTGGCACCGACTTGAGAGGCTTTGAGAATATGTCCAAGATCTTGGGCCAAACCATCCGAGACGTCAATCATGCTATGCGCCAGACCTTTTAGGGCAGCACCGAGCTGACAACGTGGCGTTGGATAGTCCAGACGTTTTTGCAGTGGATGACCAAGATGCTGGAGTGCAAAAGCTGCATCACCGACAGTTCCACTGACACAGATCAGATCACCGGGTTTCGCACCTGAGCGTGGAATGGCTTGACCAATATCCACCCAGCCCAATGCTGTGATAGACAGGGTTAAATGAGGACTTTGAGTGGTATCACCACCGATTAAGCTCACACCAAATTGATCGCAACAATCATATAAACCCTGACTAAAAGCTTTTAGCCAGTCATGATCAATTTGGGGTAGGCTCAATGCGAGTAAAATACTGTGCGGGGTTGCGCCCATCGCGGCAATATCAGATAAATTGACAGCCACAGATTTCCAGCCAATCGCATGCGGATTGGTATTCATTGGAAAATGGCGTCCAGCAATCAGGGTGTCGGCACAGATGACCAGTTGTTGCTGAGGAGGAGGGGTGAGCAAGGCTGAATCGTCACCGACGCCCAGATCGACAGAATTGGCATTCTTGCGATTGAAATAGGTGTCGATAATCGAAAATTCAGCCATACAACGAATCTACGCTATTAGTTAGACTGCTGTTTTTCTGCTGCACGCAAAGTTGTCGCTAAACGATCCAATACACCATTGATGTATTTATGGCTATCGGCACCGCCAAAATGTTTAGCCAGCTCGATCGCTTCATCTAGAACCACGCGATATGGAATCTCAAGATGTTCTTTAAGTTCATATGCACCAAGACGAAGGGTCGCAAGTTCAACACCGTCAAGTGCAGAAAGTTCGCGATCGAGTACCGGGATTAAGAGCGCATCCAATGCTTCATGATTGGCAACCACTTGAGTCAACAATTCATGATAATAGCTCAGATCCACTTTGTGCATGGCATTTTCCACACGCGTACGTGCTTCAATCTCATGCACCGGATTGTGGCTCATTTGCCATTCATAAATTCCTTGTACAGCAAAGCGACGTGCTTTACGTTTTGCTGCATAAGTTGCTTGAAGTGTTTGCGACATAGCGTTAAATAGCCTTTAACAAGTTAACCATTTCAATCGCAGTCAGGGCAGCTTCGCTACCTTTATTGCCTGCTTTTGTTCCAGAGCGTTCAATCGCTTGTTCAATACTGTCCGTAGTGAGTACACCGTTAATGACAGGTAAGCCAGTGTCCAGGCCAACCACGCCTAAACCTTTGGCACATTCGCCTGCAACGAAATCGAAGTGAGGCGTGCTACCACGAATCACGGCGCCAAGCGCGATGATGGCATCGAAACGATCTGAAGCTGCCAGTTTTTTCGCAACTACAGGAAGTTCCCAGGCACCAGGTGCATGAACAACAGTGATATTATCCTCTGATACACCATGACGTTTCAATGTATCAATGGCACCTTCTAACAGATGTTCAACCACAAAGCTGTTAAAACGACCAACTAAAATCGCATAACGGTCTTCGTTCGCGAGATGTAACATACCTTCAATACGGCGAACTGCCATAACAACCTCGATAATTTCTTAAGATGTTTGTTGTGCGGTGATGTATTCCACCACTTCTAAGTTAAAGCCTGATAGTGCATTGAAGCGCAATGGAGAGCTGAGCAGCTTCATTTTTTCAACGCCTAGATCACGCAAAATTTGTGCACCGACACCAATGGTCTGATACTGCTGAGACAGTGCAGCATTTGATTTTACATTTTTTGGTGCATTTAAGGTATCTAATGCTGGACCCAAATCCTGTAAATGACGTTGCCCAATCCAGACCAGTACACCACGATCACTATTGGAAATTTCTTTTAATGCGCGGTCTAAGTTCCAGGCCGGTTCGCCGTCCTGTTTTTTCAGTTTGAGCAAATCACGGGTCGGATTAAAACCATGTACACGAACGGTGGTCACGCCTTGTTTAGGCTCGCCTTTGACCAGGGCCAAATGAATATCCGGGTTGCCCAGTTCACGATAACGATATAAATCAAATGTGCCGTATTCGGTGTCGAGTTTTTGATGATCGAGACGCTCAACCGTTTGCTCATTGGTCATGCGGTAATGAATCAGGTCGGCAATGGTGCCAATTTTCAAACCATGCTTTTCAGCAAAAACTTCAAGATCCGGACGGCGCGCCATCGTGCCATCTTCATTGATGATTTCACAAATCACCGAAGCCGGTTCCAGTCCTGCTAAACGAGAAAGATCACAACCTGCCTCGGTATGCCCGGCACGGTGCAATACGCCACCCGGCTGCGCCATCAGCGGGAAGATGTGTCCTGGCTGTACAATATCTGCCGGTTTGGCATGAGCAGCCACCGCAGTTTGAATCGTGTGCGCACGTTCAGCCGGTGAGATCCCGGTAGAAATACCTTTGGCTGCTTCAATTGACAGGGTAAAATTGGTTCCATGCTGGGCACCGTTTGCATCGACCATCAAAGGCAGATTCAACTGCTGGCAACGCTCTTTGCTTAAAGTCAGGCAGACCAGACCACGTGCATGGGTGATCATGAAGTTGATGTCTTCAGGACGTACGTGCGTGGCAGCAATCACTAAGTCGCCTTCATTTTCACGATCTTCATCATCCATCAGGATGACCATTTTTCCTGCACGGATATCTGCTACAAGCTCTTCAACAGTATTGAGCGGCATCAACCTTCACCTTCTTTTTTGATCTTGATCAGACCGAATCATGACATTATTGGGTACATAGTCTAACGCTTTTTAAGCAATTTTGCCTATGCTTATTAGTTTCCCTATAGTGGTTCAATGTTATACACAGTCTTGGGAATCATGAAAAGCCGACTTTAAATGAAAGCCAGGGCTTTATGCAGGTTTTTTGAACAGTTAAAATGCATAAAAAATGAAAAACTTAGGCGAAGTCCTTCTAAGTTAAAGTATTAATTTGTTTTTTATACAGTTTTATTCCTGTTTTTGTGATTTTCAGACTTTTATTTTGCTGGTCAACGATCAAGAGCAGAAAAATTTACCAGATATTAAAAAACTTGAATAAAACAAAAAAGCGAACCGCAGTTCGCTTTTGAGAAAATTCATACTTAGAAGAAACCAGCCGGTTTGGTCGAATAGCTGACTAGCAAGTTTTTAGTCTGCTGATAATGATCCAGCATCATTCTGTGATTCTCACGTCCAATGCCTGATTTTTTATAACCACCGAAAGCCGCATGTGCAGGATAAATATGATAACAGTTGGTCCAGACCCGACCCGCTTGAATCGCGCGTCCTGCACGGTAGGAGGTATGCGCTGAGCGTGACCAGACACCGGCACCTAAACCATAAATCGTATCATTGGCAATCTTGATCGCATCATCAAAGTCTTTAAAGGTGGTCACAGCCAGTACAGGCCCGAAGATTTCATCCTGAAAGGTCTTCATGTCATTGGTGCCTTTAAAGATGGTCGGTTCAATATAGAAACCTTGACCGACTTCCTGACGTGCTTCACCACCGGTCAGGATCTGTGCACCTTCTTCACGGCCAGTGGCAATACAGCCCAGAATCTTGTCCTGCTGTTCCTGAGAAGCTTGCGCGCCAATCATAGTATCAGTATCCAGTGGATGACCGGTTTTAATGCGTTGTACCCGTTCTACTGCACGCGCTAAAAACTCATCGGCAATACTTTCCTGTACCAAGGCCCGGGAAGGGCAGGTACAGATTTCACCTTGATTCAGGGCAAACATGGCAAAGCCTTCCAGTGCCTTGTCCAGATAATCGTCTTCCTGATCCATGATGTCGGCAAAGAACAGATTCGGTGATTTACCGCCAAGTTCCAGCGTTACCGGAATAATATTTTCAGTTGCATACTGCATTATCATTTGGCCGACGGCAGTCGAGCCGGTAAAGGCAATCTTGGCAATACGGGGATTGGTCGCCAGTGGACGGCCGACTTCGACCCCGTAGCCATTGACGATGTTCAACACGCCCGGCGGCAAAATATCCTGAATCAGTTCAGCCAGAACCAGAATACTGACCGGAGTCTGTTCCGCAGGTTTCAGCACGATACAGTTACCTGCAGCTAGGGCAGGTGCCAGTTTCCAGGCAGCCATCAGAATCGGGAAGTTCCACGGGATAATTTGACCCACGACGCCCAACGGTTCATGAAAATGATAAGCAATGGTATCTTCATCGATTTCGGAAATGCCGCCTTCCTGTGCACGGATACAGCCGGCAAAATAACGGAAATGGTCAATGGCCAGCGGAATATCGGCAGCCAGTGTTTCACGAATTGGCTTACCATTGTCCCAGGTTTCTGCCACAGCCAGCAGTTCCAGATTTTGTTCCAGACGATCTGCAATTTTCAGCAGGATATTGGAGCGGGTGGTCGGTGATGACCGGTTCCATTGCTCTTTGGCTTTATGCGCTGCATCAAGCGCCAACTCAATGTCTTCTACAGAAGAACGCGGCACTTTGGTAAAGACTTTGCCATCTACCGGAGAGATATTGTCAAAGTATTCACCTTTGACTGGAGCGACCCATTCGCCGCCAATGAAATTATCGTATTGTGCTTTAAAATGAACTTTTGAACCGTCAGTATTGGGGTCTGCATAACGCATAATCTATTCCTTTATATGATTGTTAGTGGTGCAGGCTGCGCGCATGTTGCCGATCAAAAAATATAGGCGCTTCTGCATTCAGCTCTACTATAAAGAGGGAAAAAGACGGGCGGTTGTTTGTTTACAGGCTTGCTACAAAAGACAATATTTGGAGACAAGCAGTAGAACAATAAAGGTTATAAATTTTAAATTTAAAAACAAGGGATTATAGCACTTATAAACCATCGAAAAATTGGCATATTTTCAATGTGCTTAATTACATTCCAACCTAATAAGGATTCAAAAGAAGCCAAGCAGGAGAAATGAGGGTAAGTTTCATTTCTCCTTCCACGTTTATCTAAAGCCCTTTGTCATGCAGCCATTGAAACAGTTGCTGATAAACCTTCTCACGTACAGATTGCTCTGAAAGTACCAGATCATGTAAACCGTTCTGGATACTTTGAACCGTGACATCGCCTTTAATTTTTTTGGCATATTTTTGAATGTCTTTAATGCCTAAAATCACATCACTGCTTTGTGCGGCTTTGCCCCATTTTTTAGGATATAAAGTCTGATGCGAATGCATGATCAATACCGGAACATCGAGCTGAACACCGCGATGAATTTCCTTCTGTGCCTCATGAATGGCACGAATAAAACTGATCCGAACCATCGGGTAGCGGGTCTTTTTCCAGTCCAGACTGAAGTCCCATTCGCCTTTTAAATCCTTATGCAGGCTAGTGGCATACCACTTGTTCAGCTCGCTTGGAAATTGAAGGTTGGGAAAAATTTTGGCCAGTTTGCTCAGTTGCGGAATGCCAAGCGCACGTTTAATCGGATTCATATTGAAGTCATAAAATGGACTGTTGACCCAAAGTGCTTTAATTAAAGAATGCTGCGGATGATGTGCCGCATACAAGGTCGTGGTCAGGCCGCCGGTAGAATGACCACAGAGCAGGGCAGCATCGTGACCCTCGGCTGCTATAATGTCGAGGGCTTGGGTAATTTCTGCATTATATTCAGCAAGGTCATACACGTTATAATATTTTTGATGCGGCAGAATCGAACGTCCGTATTTTCTTAAATCCAGCGCATAAAAATCAAAACCATGCTGATTAAAGCGCTCTGCCATTTCGGTCTGAAAAAAATAATCGATAAAGCCGTGAATATATAAAACTGCTTTTTTTGTAGGTTGGGCTGCTTTTTTACGGATTAGGGTTGCTACGACTTTGCCCTCATAATCATCAGGAAAGTTTAAGGTCGCTTGCTCATAACCTGTCCCCAGAATATCGGGCTGATAAAGCGGTTGCAGTTCACTCATTTTTATACTCGTTCATCTTATTAAATTTATGCTTTATCCTTGATGAGCTGAGGTTTTTTGTCAAACAGATCTTGCTACCGATTTAAATTAAAAATACGAATACGGGTTAATTTAAAAAACCGTTCAGAACCTGGCTGAAAATGAGTGTTATCAGATTATAAAATCCTGCTACAAGTATTATAAATTTGCTAAATGACCCAAGCGGCTAAAATCAGGATAAGCTATATAAAATAACGAGAGTGATGTCATTATTTTGGCAGAACTGCCGAAGATTGATTAGATGAGTTAAATAATGCCCAGAGAAAATTTGAACAGTAAACGCCCTTTATATATTCCTTATGCTGGAAATACTCTGCTAGAACTCCCACTACTCAATAAAGGCTCTGCATTTTCTGAAGAAGAGCGTAGAAGCTTTAACTTGCATGGCTTGATTCCTCATGTCACCGAGACGATTGAGGAGCAAAGTCAGCGTTCTTATCAGCAGTATTGTGCTTTTAGCAGTGATATTAACAAGCATATTTATTTGCGGAATATTCAGGATACCAATGAGACCCTGTTTTACCATCTGATTGAAAATCACCTCAGTGAGATGATGCCGATTATCTATACCCCGACTGTGGGTGAGGCATGTCAGCGCTTTTCTGATATCTATCGTCGTCATCGTGGGATTTTTATTTCCTATCCTGACCGTGATCAGATCGACCAGATTATTCACAATATCAATAAAAAGAACGTGAAAGTGATTGTGATCACAGATGGTGAGCGCATTCTGGGTCTTGGAGATCAGGGCATTGGTGGTATGGGGATTCCAATTGGAAAACTGGCACTCTACACCGCATGTGGCGGGATCAGTCCGGTCTATACCTTACCGATTACTCTTGATGTCGGTACCAATAATCAGCAGTTGTTGAATGACCCGATTTATATGGGCTGGCGTGAACCGCGAATCAATGGCGATGAATACTATGCTTTTGTCGAAACGGTGATTCAGGCGATTCAACAGCGCTGGCCAGATGCCTTAATTCAGTTTGAAGACTTTGCACAGAAAAATGCCATGCCTTTACTGGAAAAGTATCGTGATCGAATCTGTTGTTTCAATGATGATATTCAGGGCACCGCAGCAGTGTCTGTGGGCAGCCTGATTGCTGCTTCGCGCGCAGCAGGCAAACAGCTTAAAGATCAGGTGGTTACTTTTCTGGGTGCTGGTTCAGCCGGTTGCGGGATTGCAGAACAGATCATTAAGCAAATGGTTGCTGAGGGCTTGAGTGATGCTGAAGCGCGTGCACGCGTGTTTATGGTCGACCGCTTTGGTCTGATCACAGAGAATCAGCCGAATTTACTGGACTTCCAGCGCAAACTGGCACAGCCTCTTGAAAATGTAGAAAGCTGGGCAGATGCAGAGAGCATGATTTCTCTGCTAGATGTAGTTAAGCGTGCCAAACCGACGGTATTGATTGGCGTATCTGGACAGCCGGGTTTATTCACTCAGGAAGTGATTGAAGCCATGGCTGAAAATAGTGTACAGCCGATTATTTTCCCTTTATCTAATCCGACTTCCCGCGTAGAAGCTGTTCCGGCCGATATCTTGCAATGGACCAATGGCAGAGCATTGATTGCGACAGGTAGCCCATTTGCACCAGTGAATTATCAGGGACAGATTCATCATATCTCCCAATGCAATAACTCTTATATTTTTCCGGGTATCGGTCTGGGTGTAGTTGCTTCAGGTGCGAAACGTGTCACGGATAATATGCTGATGGCCTCGAGTAATGCCTTGGCGGACTGTTCTCCGAAACTGAAAGATCCTCAGGCAGATTTATTGCCGAATCTGGATTGTTTACAGTCAATTTCGAAGCAGATTGCCTTAAAAGTGGCACTTGCTGCGATTGAAGACGGAGTAGCACCGAAAGTCAGTGTAGAAGAATTGCAGCTAGCAATAGAGCATAATTTCTGGACACCGCAATACCGTGATTATCAGCGAATTACCTTTTAATTGTATTGAAGATGGATTCTTATCATCGCTAGTTTTTTTGCGCTAGCCTGCTTTCATCTGATTCATTGATGGAATATCAAAAAGCCCTGATCTTTTGATGAGGGCTTTTTTATTGCCGTAGGGGGGGTACTATGGTCACATCTTGGTTATAAAATCAGAAAGTACTTTAAGAATTTGTTATTGAGTGAAACAAAAATGAAAGGATCATTTAAAAAAATAACATCAACATAAAAAAAGCCCCGATCTTTCGATCAGGGCTTTTTTAGAATCTGGAGCGGGAAAGGAGACTCGAACTCCCGACCCCAACCTTGGCAAGGTTATGCTCTACCAACTGAGCTATTCCCGCGGAGTCTATAAAGTTTTTTAAATGAAAAAACTAAATGAAAAAATTTTGAGCGGGAAAGGAGACTCGAACTCCCGACCCCAACCTTGGCAAGGTTATGCTCTACCAACTGAGCTATTCCCGCATGCCGTGTATAATACAGCATGCAAAAATGTGGTCAACACCTTTGTTAAAAATCTTGCATCAATTGCATAAAATAAAAGCAAAATGCTGTAGACCAGACAATAAATAACCAATATTCATATAAAAATCAATAAATTTTCGCCACAATCAACGGATTGCATCTGAACAGATTACCGAAATACTCGGCAGAACAAGGTATACTGAGACCATATTTTTGAAGATTGGAGTCAGGCCATGAGCTTAGAACAACAACTGAAAGATCGTTTGGCGCAATTATCCCCAACCCATTTGGAAGTGGTGAATGAGTCTTCGGGTCATGGTGGTTATTTCCCGGGAAAAGAATCGCATTTTAAAACCGTGATTGTGAGTCAGGCATTTGCCGGTTTGCGCCCCGTCCAGCGTCATCAGAAAGTTTATGCTGCTGCGGGTGATCTGCTGTCAAAAGACAAGATTCATGCGCTGGCCATTCATGCATTTTTGCCTGAAGAATGGGCAGGTCAGGATACGACCAGTCCTGCTTGTGCACACGCACCTAAAAACTAAGAGGACATGATGGAAACCCAACTTTTAGTCAAGATTATCCATATGTCGGTAGCAGGACTGGCGATTGTCGCCATTCTTGCCCGTGCCTTGACCTTGTTTGTCGGCACACAGGGAAATATGCCTAATCCGGTAGCACGTACAGCGCTAGTCGCTTTACAGCATTTAGCTATCACGGTGATTGCACTGACCGGTATAGTATCGCTCGTCCTGAAAGACTTTGATGTACAGCCTTGGTTCTATGCCAAAGTCATTTTATTTTTGGTGCTGGTGTCCTCGCTAGGCAAAGCCTATAAAAAAGATGATTCGATCTTGCTGTCGCAGCGTCGGGCTGGCTTAGTTATTGCTGTAGTTTCATTGGTGTCTATTCTGGCTTTGGTGATGATCAAGCCGAATTTTGGCTAAAAGCAGGCTGGCTGTGATGATCAGCACAGCCAGTCCATGCAAATAATTAGAAAATACAAATGTTGTAAAAGTAATTAAAAATGTGAGGAGGGGGACATGCGTACACGTGTGGTATTTAATCAAAAGGGTGGGGTAGGCAAGTCGAGTATTACTGTCAATCTGGCAGCGATCAGTGCACATCAGGGTTTAAAAACCTTATTGATTGACCTGGATCCGCAGGCCAACTCTAGCCAGTATGTGCTGGGTGATGATGCGACGTATTCTAGTGACAAGCCGGCACTCGAACCGAATATCGAAAACTATTTTGAAGATGTACTCGGTAATCAGCAAAGCAAGGGCTTGCTTGGTAATGCGATTGGCTCGATTTTAAAAAGTCGTAGCAAAGGTCTGGAAAGCTATGTGCATCAATCTTCTTTTAAACATCTGGATGTTATTCCGGCTAGCCCAACACTGGGTGCATTGGCCCATGCACTGGAGTCCAAGCACAAGATTTATAAGCTACGAGATGCCTTGCAACAACTGTCGGGGCATTATGACCGGGTATTTATTGATACACCGCCTGCATTCAATTTCTTTACCCTCTCTGCTCTCATTGCGGCGAACCGCGTGCTGATTCCCTTCGACTGTGATGTATTTTCTAAACGTGCCCTACAGACCCTGATTGAAAATGTCATTGAAACCCAGGATGACCATAATGAAGGGCTGGAAATCGAAGGGATTGTCGTGAACCAGTTTCAGGCACAGGCCAAATTACCGCGTGAAGTGGTACAACAGCTCAAAGATGAAGGCTTACCGGTCCTCGACAGTATGTTGCCACCGTCGATCTTGATGAAAGAATCTCATCAGAAAAATCAGCCTTTGATTCATTTGGCTACTGATCATAAATTGACTCAGGCCTATCAATCGTTGTTCAATGAGATAGAGCAGAATTAAGATCGAGTTAGCTATGAAACTTGTGAAAATAAGCCTGAGTATTGCTGCACTTGCATTACTGAGTGCCTGTGCAACGCCGGTAAAACCGACTTATGTGTCGCCAACCCTGTATCAGACTTTGGGTTGTTCGCAACTACAGGGTGAATATAACCGTATTCAGCAGTATATCGACAATGGCGTTGAGCCACCGAAACGTACTGGCGTCGGTGTAGGCGTTGGTCTTGGTGGTGGCTGGGGCAGTCGCGGTGGTTGGGGTATTGGCCCGAGTGTTTCGGTCAATATGGGACAGTCATCCGATACCAAAAGAACCGAACTGGCACGGCTTTTAGGCGAGCAGGAAGCGATTGTACAGGCCGCGCGTTATAAGAACTGTCCGATCATCGTTCAGCAGGCGACGCCTAAATAAATCATTCAACATTAAACGGATAAATGCTGACTTTAGGTCGGCATTTTTTATTGTTTTCATCAAGAATAGGGCAGTTTAAATTAAGATAAAACTCACGGGAAATTGACCAGACTATATAAAAATCTGAAATTTATAAGCTTGTTATCCCACTTCCATATTGATTAAGCTACAACCTTGGCCCGGAAAAGTTCATTGCGATGATTGAAAATTGGTTATTTGTTTTAGGACTCATTGCTGTACTGATGGTTCCAGGGCCTGCCAATGCCTTGGTGGCCAGTTCCGCTCATCAGCAGGGGCAGGCCAAAACCAGTCTCTATCTTCCTGCCATTTTGCTCGGCTATTTTTATGCCATTAATGTATGGGCCTTGGTGATTCATCTGGCGTCACCGATCTGGCCAAATTTTAAAGGCTTGGTTTATGTGCTGAGTACCATCTGTGTGGGCTGGATGACCTTGCATTTATATAAGGCCCAGCAGTTAGAACGCTACAGCAAGAACCATCCGCAGATTCGCCCCTGGCAAATGTTTACAACTACCCTAAAAAATCCTAAAGCAGCATTGTTGGCCTCTGGAATTTTACCGATGGAAACCTGGCAAAGCCCGACCAACTTCGTTCTGGTTTTTGCTGCCTTTAGCTTGAGTACCGTTCCGGTCGGGATATTCTGGATGGTCTTTGGTCAGGCCATATTGACCAGTCCATCTGAAAAAATAAAAGCCGGCCTCATTTATAAAGGCGCGGCTTTATTTGTCCTGCTTTGTCTGATCCCACTCTTGATCAAGCTCTGGGATTAAACGCACAGGCTGTAAAAGAATCTTAATGTAAAAAGTTCTTAAGCTGTTTTACTTTTTTTGAGCTTTTGTTGAATAAAGCCAATCACACCTGGCAATACACTTAAAATAATGATGCCAAAAATTAGATAGGTGAAGTTGTCTTTGACGATCGGCATATTGCCAAACATATAGCCCAAAATGACAAATGAGCTAATCCAGGCAAATGCACCTACTACATTATAGGTCAGGAAATATTTGTAATTCATGCTGCCAGCACCGGCAACGAAGGGTGCAAAGGTACGGGCAAAAGGAACAAAACGCGCAAAAATAATGGTCTTACCACCATGTCTGGCAAAGAATTGCTGGGTCGCCAATAAGTGTTTTTTATTGATGAAGCGCGATTCGATCTCGAAAACCCGAGGACCAATATATTTACCAATATGATAATTCAGGGTGTCACCCAGAACTGCCGCAACAAACAAGAGTGGAATCAGCACCCATGGATCCATTGCACCAGTAGAGGCTGCCAGTGCACCTGCTGCAAATAGCAAGCTGTCGCCAGGCAGGAACGGCATGACCACCAGACCTGTTTCTACAAAGATAATCAGGAAAAGAATGGCATAAATCCAGATCCCGTAATTAGTGATAAATTCAAGCAAGTGATCATCAACATGCAAGATAAAATCAATCAGTTCCATGAGCCCAGTACAAGCAAAAGTGTGGTCAAATCCTAACAGCCCGGGGCATGAAAGTCAGTACCAGAAAGTAAAATAATTAACGCTTCATTCATCTTCAATCGAGCCAAAATTTCTCTTACATATTATCTTCAGATTTTTATAAAAATAGACTTAATTGGATTAAATCTTGAGCTTAAAAATATAAAAATGACAGATCAAACAAGGCATCCGAAGGGATGCTTTGTTGTGCTAGAAATATAATGCAATCAACTAAATGCATACCTCATGCGAATTGTGTGCTTAATGCGCTGAAAAATGTTAGAATACGGCGCTTATCTTTCGTTTGCCTTTCATAGTTGTTCGTCATGACTACCAATACTCAAATTACTGAAGATCGTATCCTGATTCTGGATTTCGGTTCTCAATATAGTCAGCTCATCGCACGTCGTGTCCGTGAAGCTGGTGTATATTCTGAAATGTATGCCTATGATATGTCTGAAGAAGACATTCGTGCATTTAATCCAAACGGTATCATCTTGTCTGGTGGACCTGAGAGCGTTCACCTTGAGGGCAGCCCGCGTGCGCCGCAAGTGGTATTCGAGCTGGGTGTGCCGGTATTGGGTATTTGTTATGGTCTGCAAACCATGTGCGAACAACTTGGCGGTAAAGTTGAGCCAGGTACTGTGCATGAGTTTGGCTATGCAGAAGTAGATATTGTTGTACGTGACAAGCTGATCGGTAATTTACAGGACCGTGAAAACCAGCTGCATGTCTGGATGAGCCATGGCGATAAAGTTGCCCGTATTCCAGAAGGCTTCCAAATCACTGCACAGACGCCAAGCTGTCCAATTGCGATGGTTTCTGACGAAACTCGCCGTTTCTATGGTATTCAGTTCCATCCTGAAGTGACACATACTTCTAAAGGTGCAGAATTACTGTCGAACTTCGTTCATCAAATTTGTGGCTGTCGCGGTCTGTGGACGCCAGAACACATTATTGATCTACGTGTAGAACAGCTTCGCCAACAGATTGGTGATGAAAAAGTATTACTAGGACTTTCTGGTGGTGTGGATTCATCTGTAGTAGCAGCGCTGTTGCATAAAGCGATCGGTGATCAGCTGACCTGTGTATTTGTAGACAATGGTCTGCTTCGTTTGAACGAAGGCGATCAAGTGATGCAAATGTTTGCTGACAACATGGGTATCCGCGTGATTCGTGCTGATGCTGAAGAGCGTTTCTTGACTGCGCTTGCAGGTGAAGTTGATCCTGAAGCAAAACGTAAAATTATTGGCCGTGAATTTATTGCTGTCTTCGCTGAAGAAGCACGTAAATTAGATGGCGTAAAATTTCTTGCACAAGGTACGATTTATCCGGACGTGATTGAATCTGCTGCAAGCAAGCAGGGTAAGGCGCATGTGATTAAATCACACCATAATGTGGGCGGCTTACCAGCAGACCTAGCATTTGAACTGGTTGAACCATTACGTGACTTGTTTAAAGATGAAGTACGTAAATTGGGTACGACTTTAGGCTTGCCACACAGCATGATCTATCGTCATCCATTCCCAGGCCCAGGTCTAGGTGTGCGTATCTTGGGTGAAGTGAAAAAAGAATATGCAGACATTTTACGTCTTGCAGATGACATCTTCATGCAAGAACTGCGTGACAGCGGCTGGTATGACAAGACTGCTCAAGCATTTGCGGTATTCCAGCCAGTGAAATCGGTGGGTGTAGTCGGTGATGGCCGTCGTTATGCATGGGTAATTGCATTGCGTGCGGTAGAAACGGTGGACTTTATGACAGCTCGTTTCGCACACCTGCCATATGAACTAGTAGACAAAATCTCTACGCGTATCATGAATGAAATTGCTGACGTTTCTCGTGTGACTTATGACGTATCGTCTAAGCCACCTGCAACGATTGAATGGGAGTAATTTAGGGGTTTCGGACAGCACTGCTGTCCGCCTAAATTACGCCAAGCGCTAGGCGCGCGGCAGTAAGGACTTTCAAGCAGCATCGCTGCTTGAAAGTTTTATGCTAAACGCTATGCATGGCAGTTTAGAAATATAAACTTTCCAAATTAAAAAGAGCGCTTCGGCGCTCTTTTTATGCTTTTCGGAAAAGATGCTTATGCCGGTTTAACCTGCCAGTTTTGCATCTCTCCAGCTAAACTTTGCTCCAGATCCGGATCATAAGCTTCAACCCGATTCCGGCCATTGGCTTTAGCCTGATATAAGGCAATATCGGCTTGCTTAATTAGGGTCATCAAATCCGTTTCACAGCTTTCCAGAATGGCAGCACCAATCGAAATGCTAAAACTGAAACGATGTTGGCTGTCCAAATCGATCACAATATTTTCAATTTTATGCC
This sequence comes from Acinetobacter sp. L-24, assembly GCF_056857555.1. The sequence goes on from NZ_JBSXNI010000039.1 coordinate 50,620, forward strand.
TTAAACGCTCGGCAACTTTTAGCGCTTCATCCAGAGAGGTTTCAGGTAAAAATGCAATAAATTCCTCACCGCCATAGCGTGCCAAAATATCATGCTGCCGCATTTCGCTGTGTGTATTTAGAGCAATCGTCTGTAAGACCTGATCTCCGATATCATGACCATAACGATCATTAATCTGCTTAAAATGATCGACATCAAAGACCAGTAAACTCATAGGCACCGGTTGATCAAAATTCTGTTGTACCAGTTGTTGCGCGAGATATTCAAAACAGCGACGGTTATTCAGGCCAGTGAGTGAGTCGGTATGAGCCATATTTTCAAAGGCCTGCCGATTATATTCATTCAGGGTACGCTGCAAAAATACCATGCGTGATTTTAAGGTCGAGCTCCAGCTAATATATAGACTGAAGGTCAATACTGGCAGATAAATCAGGGAAAATAAAAACATCTGGTACAGGTCAGATCGAGTATTGAAATATACACCGATGTAAATCATCAAAGTAATCAGACTCGAAGTAATCAAAGACGGCCAGAACCGGATCTGCACACATAAATTGGCCAACACAATAAAAACCAAGGAGGCATATTGATAAATGAGGGTATAAGCACTTTCAGACTGATTTAGATTAAAAAACCAGATGGCACTTGCGCCAATAATTGAGGTAGGTAAGAGTAAATCAAACACAGGTAAATTGCGGTAAGAGTGATACATCCAGATCGTGATCAGTACGATCAGGATGGTATAGCTGATTTTGGTCAAAATGAGCAAATTGAGAATATCATGCAGCACCAGAATATCGGCGAGGGTATAAGAGGCATATGCCAACTGTGCGAATAAATTAACCTGTAATAAGTATTTTAAAGTGAGTTTTTTCTGATGAGCATAGTAGGCTGGTTTTAAAGGCGCAGGAATACGAACCAGCGGATCTTGAAGAGACTCCTGAATCAGAGTGCGTGATTCTTTTTCGTTATCATGCGGCATGCAGCCTTCCCAAATTAAAATATATAAAAATGAATAAGATGAAATTTATATATAGTTGTATAAAAAATATTCTATTCTTTTGTTGGATATTTTAAAAGTGGAAGAATCAAATTTATTTTATAAAATGAAATCCCCGATTAGTGCATTCTAAGGATGATCCTAGCTTATAGAACAGACTAATGATCCAGCTTTAATTCGCCGTTGACTGGGCTGGTTGAGTGTCTGGCTTAAATACATTCCAGGGATTTTCTGTCGCAGGCTTGGGCTTATTCAGCATATCTGGATGATAGACCTCAATCCGGTTTCGGCCAGACTTCTTGGCCTGATACAAGGCAATATCGGCTTGTTTGATCAGGTCTTCCAGGGGTTGGGTATGGGATTCCAGTTCTGCTACACCGATCGAAATGGTGAACCGGATGGCATGATTGGGTTCGACATAAATGTACTGCTTTTGAATTGCACAACGAATTCTTTCTGCAATCACCCAGCTGTCTTGCAGCTGAGTATCTTCTAGGAGGGCGATAAATTCCTCCCCACCAAAACGTGCCAGTACATCGCTATGCCGCATTTCTTTACGGGTCACTTCAGCAATCAGTTGTAGTACCCGATCACCAACATCATGCCCATAGCTATCATTAATATTTTTAAAATGATCCACATCAAACATCAGCAGGCAGCTACTGGCATGTTTAGGCCATTGATGAATAGAGCGTTCAGCCATATCGACAAAATGGCGACGGTTGTAGAGCTGGGTCAAATCATCGGTATGTGCCAGATTCTTTAAGGTTTGATAGTTCCATTCATCAAGTAGGGAGCGCAGAAAAGAACGCCGTATATTCAGAATATTATTCCAGTTAATATAAATGCTAAAAAACCACAGTGGACTAAAGACCACACTAAAAATAAAGGCTTGAGAAGCACTCATGAACTTGGATATCCCAAGCATGATAAATAGGGCAATCAAGATGGAGCAATAGACTGCGACTTTAAACTGGGTCTGCACACAGAGATTGGCGATGAGAATAAAGATCGCAGAGGCATAAATATAGGTAGCAACATGGGGACTGGTTGAAAGCGCGAGTAAGCCAATCCAGGCCGCTGCAGCCACAGTGGTACCTATCGGCAAGATTCTGTCCAGAATCTGAATGTTTTTATGTCTTTTAAACAGGTAATAACAGCAAAACATCGCGCCCAGAACCAGAACGACGCGCATCAGACCAGAAATAAAAAACATGTCTGGAATAATCAGGATATCGGCAAAGAAATACAGTAAAAAGGCTATTTGCGCCAGATAGTTAATTTGACGCAAGTTATGATGACTATGCGTATAGACATAATCATGAAAATACTGCTGAAACGGGGCAGGAATACGGGCATGAGGATCTGTTAGCGCCTGTTCAATCAGCTGACGGTTCTGCAGATCACATTCAGATAATTTCAGTGATTTATCGGTCGTCGAATTTTGAAAAGATACATTCGCCGTTGAATATATATTCTCATTCTGAGCAGACATGTCCTGGTCCAGTATTATTTTTATAGGTGCCTATTATGCCGTGATTGAGTAAAAAATAACCTCCCAAAAATTGGGTATCCGGGAAGTTTTTAAAGCTAAAACGTAACAAAATTTGTGTTTTGTAAAATTGAAAGTGATTGAAATACATGAATAATCATCTTATTCATTGGGATCTTTGGTTGTTGTTGCTCCGTTTCACGTGAAACATGGACTAATGACATTCGTTGATCTTCAGTTTATTTAAACTCATAACGCCATGTACCTAAATCATGATTGACTTGTTAAAACTCAAGTTTGGGGCTTTGAATATAAATCTCATCAGCTTTTCAGAATTTAAATTGATGGGACTAGTGAGGCGTTTTATACGTATCTAAATATTTCCAGGGATAGATTTTGCCCATAGACCCTGTACATTGTCCTGAACAGAGAGGCATCTTGAATCGGTCAAATACATGTCTCACCCACTCAAAAAGTAGAATGAAAATGCCGAGGTAAGCTCAGCCATGTCGAATAATAGTGATATTGAACTGTCGAATTCTGATGATTGTGAAAAGTATGTGAATCAGTTTATTCAGGAGTTTCCTTTACGTCGCGCGGAAATCGGACAGGGCACCGTGATTAAACGTGCCTTGCCAAGCAGACATAAGCGCATGATAGGTGCTTGGTGTTTTCTGGATCATGCGGGTCCGGCTATTTTCCCGCAAGGAGATGGTCTGGATATCGGACCACATCCGCACATTGGTCTGCAGACCTTTACATGGATGATCGAAGGCAGCATGATGCACAATGACAGTCTGGGAAATCAGCAGTTGATTCGTCCCAAGCAGGTCAATCTGATGACCTCGGGCTATGGCATTTCACATACCGAAGTCTCTCCCGAGAGTGAAACGCATATGCATGCAGCGCAATTATGGATTGCCTTGCCGGATGACAAGATCAATATGGCACCGGGTTTTGACCATTATCCTGAATTACCGGTCGTTAATGAGCAGGGTATCGAGTTTACCGTGCTGGTCGGAGAATATTTAAATACCAGATCGCCGGTTAAAGTACATAGTGAATTGCTCGGAGTAGATCTGTATGCAGCTCAAAGTACCAGTGCGCGCTTGCCGCTGAATCCAAAATTTGAATATGGCTTTATGGTGCTTGAAGGGACGGCCAGCATTAATGGGCATGAACTGACTGAAGATAATATGCTGATCCTGGAGCCGGGGTTGCAGCAAGTCAATGCTGAAATTCATGCCGGGAGCCGGGTGCTATTGATTGGTGGGGAACCATTTGAAAGCCCGATTTTACTGTGGTGGAATCTGGTCGGGCGTACGACAGAGGAACTTAAAATTGCGCGGGAACAATGGATTGAAGGTCATGAACGTTTTGGTTCCATTCCTGCCTATGATGGGCCACGTTTAGAAGCGCCTGCATTTCCAGACCAGATGCGTGCTTCCCGATAAATGCTAAAAATGATAGGAATATGGAGTGCTGTCTGAATTTAACTCAAATAGTGAATCTGCAACATAGGATACATATCATTACAGTCATCAAAAATTGAGCTAGAGTCTGCTGCTTTTTGCTATGCTCGGAAAGTAAGAACAATAAAATCATGAGTCTAATATGCGTGTTTTACATCATCTCGAACAATCACGATCATTTCGTATTCTGTGGGCCATGGAAGAATTAGGACTGGATTACGAGGTTAAATACTATAAACGTCAGCCCAACCTTTCTGCGCCACCGGCCTTAAAACAGATCCATCCATTGGGCAAGGCTCCGATTCTGGTCGATCAGTCTCAGGTACTGGCAGAATCTGCGGCGATCCTGGAATATTTGCAGGAAACTTATGATGAAAAGCAACAATTTCGTCCAGAAGATATTACCGACAAGGCCCAGTACCGTTACTGGATGCACTATGCGGAAGGCTCATTGATGCCGCTGCTAGTAATGCAACTGGTGATGACCACTGTACCAAAACATACCCCGTTGCTGATTCGGCCGGTGGCCAAGAAAATCTGCCATGGAGTGAAGAAACAGTTTGTGCAGAGCCGTTTAAAAGATCATATCCAGTTTCTGGAAAGCTATTTGAGTGAGCATGATTATTTTGCCGGTCATTTCAGTTTTGCCGATATTCAGATGAGTTTTCCTTTGGAGGCCATGCAGAGCCGGACGGGTCAAAGCTATCCAGCGATTCAAGCCTATCTGAAACGGGTGTCGCAACGTGCTGCCTATGCGCGTGCACTGTCCAAAGAAAAACAGATCAGCTCTTAAGTACTTAAAAGAAAAGGTGCCGATGGCACCTTTTTTGATGGTTATCTTACTCTGGAAAGCTGAGACGCTCTTTGGGGAAAATCACCTTAAAGGTAGAGCCTTGGTTTTCCTTGGACTCAATTTCCAGATGTGCCTGATGCTGCATGAGTACATGTTTAACAATTGCCAATCCCAAACCGGTACCGCCAGTACGACGGCTGCGGTCTGAATCGATGCGGTAAAAACGCTCGGTCAGACGTGGCAGATGCTTGGGATCAATCCCGATACCGTTATCTTGCACGACAAAATAGGCGGATTCACCATCATCATGCCAGCCGATGGTGATGGTACCGCCTTTAGGCGTGTACTTGATGGCATTGGTGATCAGATTACTAAAAGCGCTGGCCAGTTCCATATCTGAACCGATCAGATCGCAATGACTGTCAATGTCCAGATTCAGGGTATGACCATAATCAATATTATAGGCCTGGGCATCATCGAATAGCTGGTTCATCAGACTCGGCATTTCAATGATCTGGTTTTTGGCAATATTCTTATCATTTTCCAGACGTGACAGCAGCAGCAGGTCGTTGACCAGAGCATTCATGCGTCGGGTTTGCGACTGCATCTGATCAAAAGCGCGTTTCCAGCGTGGATTAATATCTTCCTGATCGGTAAAGGTTTCAATATAACCGCTGAGTACGGTCAAAGGAGTGCGCAGTTCATGTGAAATATTGTCGACAAAATCCTTTCGCATCTGTTCCAGATTGTGCATCCGGGTCACATCATAAGCGACCAGTACCCGACTTTCTCCGCCAAAACGGGTCATTTTGACCTGCACATAATGGTCTTCAAACAGCGAAGAACGCATTTTCAGGCCGTCCGGGGATTCATCAATATGGTGATAGTATTCGATAAAGCTTGGTTGGCGTAACAAGGTCAGGATATTACGGCGACGGTCATCACTGGAGATTCCGAGCAGACGTTCGGCTGCCGGATTCCACCATTCAATCTGCTGGTTTTCATCAAGTAGTACCACAGCTTCTTGTAAGGCCACCAGTGAAGACTGTGCACGATCAATCAGTTCGACCATTTCCGCCTGAACAATCCGTTCCTGACGTTGGGCGCGGTAAACATTGAAAAGTAGCGCACCCCAAATCCCGCCAATATTTGGTGGAACATCATAAGGGCGATTGGAAATCCATTCATTGACCAGATATAAGGAACGCATTTGGGTCGCAAAGAACGCCACGAAAGCAATTACGATACAAACCCAGAAATACCCAATCCCAAAACCGATAAAGCTGGCGATAATCAGGAAAAAAGCCAGTAAGCGTAAATCCTGTTTCGCAAAATCCCATAAGCTACTGTAACGGATTCTTTTATGTTCGCGTGCCAGTTCGGGGACAGGGTAGGGTTCATACATAAAACAAGATTTACCTTAAAAGATATTAACCTAAAGCGACATCTGAACGGGTCGAAAAGCGATACCCCGTTCCGCGAACGGTTTGTACAAAACGGTCTACACCATAAGGTTCCAGCACTTTACGCAAACGGCGGATATGTACATCGATGGTCCGGTCTTCAATATAGACGTTACCGCCCCACACCTGATCCAGCAATTGCGCACGGGTATAGGCACGTTCCGGATGGGTCATGAAGAATGCCAGCAAACGATATTCAGTCGGCCCCATTTCCAGAATGTTGTTACCAAAATTCACCCGCTGGCTGACCGGATCCAGAATCAGGCCATTGGCATCAATGGTTTTTTCACCGCTCAGGGCATTGGCGCGGCGCAGTACCGCCTTAATTCGGGAGACCAGTTCCCGGGTCGAGAATGGCTTGGTCATGTAGTCATCGGCACCGGCATCCAGACCTTGTACCTTGTGGTCTTCTTCACCGCGCGCTGTCAGCATGATCACCGGAATTTCTGACAGGCTTTCATCACGTTTCAGACGACGACATAAGTCCACACCGCTCACACCACCCGGCATCATCCAGTCCAGCAAAATTAATGCCGGACGCTGGTCCACAATCATCTGATGCGCCTGCTTGGCATCTTCTGCCTGTAAGCACTGAAAACCGGCCATATCCAGAGAGGTATGGATCATTTCCCGAATCGGGAGCTCGTCATCGACGATTAATATGTAGTCATCTTTCACAACGCAATACCCTATTTCATGTAAACGGTGAACCGTTTTATATTTATGACAGGCTTATTACAAAGACTAATTATGACAGTATCATTGCAGAAAGGGAAAAACTGCTGATATTCGCAAAAATTTGTGACAAATATAGCGCAGAAACTTGTTAAAAAATCATAAATTAATTTTACTCATTTCCGTAGTACAGCATAAATCTGCAACTGACTGGTAAATGTAGGAAAGCCTATTAAGCACAGGATTTAACAGCTATTTTTTCTCGGAAAATGACTCGAGCAGCGCCAAAAAAACCACACTACAAGACGATAAAACTTCCTCAAGCGAATGCTTAAAACCACTCATCACCCAACGAATGGCAATTTGGGTGACATAGCCATTTAAACCGGTCGACACCAGTGAAATTTCCTGCTCACTACGATTTAACTGCGGCATCATCAACATGACGAAGGCGTGAATCATGCGGTCGAAACGTGACATGGTTTCATGAATAGTGGCCTGATTATGCAGTTCCTGTACCAGCATGGCATCAATATAAATGATCCGTGCCATGCGCGGATTGTCACGCAGGGTAGTGAGCAGCGCACTCAAACCGGCTTCGATCATTTTTTTCGGATCTGTCGAGGCCTGCATCATGGCCTGCATGACATTCTGTTGCAGTTCATCAATCAGTTTTAGGAAAATGGTCTGAAACAGATGTTCGCTTTTCTTGAAGGATTCATAAAAATAACGTTCAGTCAGTTTGGCTTCATTGCAGATATCTTTGACAGTAACTGAAAAAAAACCATAACTACCATAGGCTTCAATCCCGGCTTCGATGAGCTTTTCACGACGTGCCTGCTGCCGTTCAGCCATCGACAGGCCTTTAAACTGACGTTCCTTGGTTTTGGCGGGTCGTGATTTTGCTGCTGAGTCGATTGAATCGGTCATAAGGCCTGTATGCTCATCTGCATGAAGATTTTGAATATCTTAACAATAAATCACGCTTAGACCTATATGGAAATGCTGCCCTGAAATTTGGCCTCTAAGGATATGGGATAATTATTGACAATATATATTGTCAAAACTATATTGAGGATCTGTGCTAGCTCCTGAAACAACAGAACAAGATCCTGCTGTCATGGAATGGCAGTAGTTTACATAAGGAAATTGAATGAAAAATTTTAACAATAAAGTTGCCGCGATTACCGGGGCCGGTTCAGGTATTGGTCAGCAACTGGCGGTATTACTGGCTCAGCAGGGTTGTCATCTGGCTCTGAGTGATATTAATGAACAGGGTCTGGCGCAAACGCTCGAATTGCTCAAAGAAAGTGATGTCCGTGTCACCATTCAGAAAGTAAACGTAGCAGAATTGGAGCAGGTGCGTAATTGGGCGGCACAGGTCGAACAGGATCATGGCAGTGTCAATATGATCTTTAACAATGCCGGCGTTGCACTGGGTTCAACCGTTGAAGGGGCATCTTATGAAGAACTGGAATGGATTGTCGGAATCAATTTCTGGGGTGTAGTTTACGGAACCAAAGAATTCTTACCTTTGATCAAGAAAACCGGCGATGGTCATATCATCAATATTTCCAGCCTGTTTGGTCTGACTGCTCAACCGACCCAGTCTGCTTATAACGCGACCAAGTTTGCGGTACGTGGTTTTACTGAATCCCTGCGTCAGGAACTGGATATGGAAAATTGTGGGGTGAGTGCACTGTGTGTACATCCGGGCGGTATCCGTACCAATATTGCCAATGCTGCAAAAATGAATAACAGCCTGCTGACTTTAGGTATGAATCCGGAAAAATCAGCCCGTAATTTTAATAAATTATTGCGTTGTCCACCTGCAGAAGCCGCTCGTCAAATTCTGGAGGCGGTACAAAAAGACAAGCGCCGTCTGCTGATCGGTAATGATGCCAAAGCAATTGACCTGATTCAGCGGATCTTGCCGACCGGTTATCAGCATGTCACTGCACTGGCGACCCAGTTTGGCAAAAAGAAGAAAAAATCTGCTTAAAAAATTGCAGAACAGACCCGCGAAAGCGGGTTTTTTATCGCTGTAATAGGGTCTATTTTTTGCGACTAAGAGTGTTAGCTACTGTAATACTTCTAGGTACATAAAACCTTGCATCTAAATCAACGCTTCAACCGTTTTTTTCTTCCAGACAAACTGATAATACAGTCCCTGCAAAATACACAGGCTGACAAAGGCCAATGCATAGGCATACCAGATACCTTCCAGGCCCCACCACTGACTAAAAAGATAAGCGGCGGGAACTTCAATACAGAGAATGGCAAAAATATTAATCAGCATTGGCATGGTCACCGTTCCACTTGAGCGCATGATCGAAGCAAAAATGGCACTGGCGCCAAAAAACAGAATTGACCACAGCACAATAAATAGCAGTTGTTGTCCCAGTACTACAACCTTAGGATCGGTAATAAACAGTGCCATCAGATATTTGGAGAACAGGTATGCCAGAATCACCAGACCGCCGGTAAACAGGATATTCATACTCAGCGCAGTCCGTGTGACTTTATTGAGTAGATCCGATTTACCTGCGCCAATCGCTTGAGCACCAAATACAGACGCGGCAATCGCAATCGACAAAGCGGGAAATTGAATATAATTTAAGACCTGATTGACCGCACCATAAGCGGCTGTTGCTTCTGCGCCATAACGATTGACCAGCCCGACAATCACCAGTCCGGCAACTGAAGTCGTGACCATTTGTACCCCAGTCGGAACCCCCAGTTTCAAGATCATTCTGCTCAACTGTGGCTGATGACGAATATTTTTTAATAAAGCCCAGTCGAGCTTGAGTGGGTGCTGTCTATAGTTCAAATACAGGATTAAAAACAACAGGACCGCCAGATTTCCCAGAATGGTGGCAATCGCCGGCGAGATAATGCCCATTTTAGGAAAGCCAAAATAACCGGCAATCAGGACCGGTGTCACCACTAAACCCACCCCAATGGTAAGTGCGGAAGCAAACAGGGGGGTGGTACTATCCCCAATGCCACGCAAGATGGAGGTATAAATAATATAGATAAAAATTAAGGGACTACCCGCCAGCATCCATTGTACATAGGGCAAGGACAAATGCATTACATCAGGATCTGTGCCAAGGGCCAAAAGAATATTCTCAGCAAAAATTACCCCGAAAAGCGCAATCAAACTTCCGCCAATCAAGGTCATAAATAAAGTTGAACCGACCACACAGCGCACTTTTTCTATATTTTTTCCACCCCAAGCCTGTCCAATCAATACGGTAGAACCGGCAGATAAACCAATCACAAAGGCCATCAGACAAAACAGGATCGGGAAAAAAACGGCAACAGCAGCAATCGCATTCACTCCGAGCATTTGTCCCACAAAAACCGTATTGATCGTGCCGGAGAGACTTTGCAGGATATTGGTCGCAATTAATGGCAACAGAAATACCAGAAAGGCTTTCCATAAATTCTGTTGATGAATCAGTGAGTGCTGTGCCATGCGACATCCTGTGATTGAATTATCATCTATTTGTTGATGCAGCTATTATTCGGCAGAATGTAAAAAAAAGCCTTAGCTTTTAAGTAACTAAGGCATTTATTTTATGAGATTTTTAGTTAAAAAATGAGTTAAATCTTTGAAAGAATTTGACCTGCCTGGATCAAGGTTTGTTCTTTTTTTGCAAAGCAGAACCTGAGCAGACGTAAATCTGCAGGGGGGTGTTGGTAGAACGCGGAGACTGGAATCGCGACAATCCCATGTTGTTCTGCCAGAAAATGGCACATGGAAAAATCATCGAGCTCAGGCCGAATCTCTGAATAATCTAAGTTCTGAAAATAAGTCCCTTGAGAAGGTGTCCATTTAAAGCGTGATGTTTTAATGGATGAGTTAAATAAATCCCGTTTATTTTGATAAAAAGAGGACAGTTCAGGTATATGCTCAGGATGCAGTTGCATATATTCCGCCAAGGCAACCTGAACGGGTGTCACACCGCAGAAGCTGGCAAACTGATAAATCTGTCTGAACATTTTCATCAGTGCCGGTGCAGCAATACAAAATCCGGTTTTCCAGCCAGTGACATGGAAGGTTTTACCAAAAGAGCCAATTACGAAGCTACGCTCGCGAAGTTCTGGAAATGACCAGGCCGAATAGTGCTGAACGCCGTCAAAAACCAGATGTTCATAGACTTCATCGGACAGCACCACAATATTGCGCTCGCGAATCAGTTCGATCAGTTGCTGCCAGTCTGCCTTGGACCAGACACTCCCACTCGGATTATGTGGAGTATTCACGATAATCATGCGGGTACGGTCATTAATGGCATCTTTGGCCTGATTCCAGTCCACAGAAAAATCAGGATGCTGCAAAGCAATATGCACTGGCTTTGCCCCGACCAGTTGTACCGCAGGTCCATAACTGTCATAGCTCGGGTCGAAAATAATCACTTCTTCCCCGGCACGCACCGTGGCTTGAATGGCACAAAAAATCGCAATTGTCGCCCCAGGGGTAATCGTGATTTCCTCGACAGGATCAATAATCAGTTGATCACGCTGCTGATAGAGATCTGCCACCAGACTTCGCAAGACTGGCAGACCATCTCCCGGTGCGTACTGGTTAAATCCATTCTGGCTGGCCCGGTTTAAAGCTTCAATCAAGGCAGGAGGCGCTGCAAAGTCCGGAAATCCTTGAGAAAGATTCAAGGCTCCGAGTTTTTGTGCCAAGGCCGACATGGTACTAAAAATGGTCACGCCCAAATCAGGTAATTTAGAAGGGAGTTTCAGCATGTCTTTGGCCTTGAAGAATGAGATCTGAATGAGTGTAACAGCAAGTTCCGTATAGGATAATCAGAAAAATAGGGAATATTGGGCAATATTTTTAATTAAGATGTACCACATGCGATTTAAGATTTTTAATTGAAGAGTCATAAATTAAAGGCCTAATTATGTGAAATGCATCGTGAACTGGACGAAATGGATAACTTTTCCTAAAATTTGCCGCACAATAATAAAGCTTAAAATTATAACTATAAAATGCCAAAACCTATCCATATGCTGCTGGAGCAGCTCGGGCTTAAGCGCCAGCATCGTGCGCTACATTTACAGTTTTCACATCCTCCTTTAAATCATCAGGTTTTGATTCAGCGGATTGAGGGTCAGCATCAGATCAATCAAGGTCTGCAGGCTGAACTGATCTGTCTTTCCACTCATGCTCATATTGCCTTGAAACAGTTTATCGGCTGTCGGGTGGCCATTGATCAGGTCACAGACCGGGGTGAACTTTTCCGGACTACGGGCATTATTACTGCAGCCAGCCAAGGACAGAATGATGGAGCTTTGACCCTGTATAAACTGACGCTGAATGACGCGACTGCACTCTGGCAGAAGCGCCGTAACAGTCGGGTTTTTATGAACAAGACGGTGCGCGAGATCAGTGAAATCCTGTTCAGTGAATGGCAAAACAGAAGTGCATTATTCGCGGTCAGTCTCAGCCTGGATTTGACAGGACTCAGCCGGGACTATGATGTCCGGCCTTTTGTGATGCAATCTAATGAATCGGATTATGATTTTCTGACCCGTTTATGGCGTAGCGAAGGAATTAACTGGCTGATCGATGAAAAGCAATTAACTGTGCCTGTATCAGCCAGCGAGATTCAAGCTCAGTTTTTAAAACTGGTAGATCATTCCCAATATTTTTCAGCTTTAAAACGCCGTTCCATCCGGTTTCATCGCAGTCATGCCACCGAACAGCTGGACACATTGACCAGTCTGATTGCGGTACGTCAGCTCAATCCGAATAGTACCCAAACCCAGCGCTGGCATGCCCAGCAACTTGCTCAAGATCAAAGCCAGCCTTTATTCAGTAATCATCAGCAAAGTGATATTCACGCAAATGCCACTCTTCAGCTTGAAGATGCGTGGAACATCAGTCCGGCCTGGACCGGCGACTTAAATCATGAGGATCAGGTGACAGCATCTGGTATAGCCCAACTGGATCGACTCAATCAGCAGCTCAGTGACTATCATGCTTTGCAGTCTAAATATTTTAAAGCCAGTAGCAGCGTACGAGATGCTCAGGTTGGATACTGGTTTGAACTGCAACAGCATCCTGAAATTGATCAGCATCCTGCCCATCAACGTGAATTTCTGATTTTAGCTAAGCGGTTTTATAACCAGAACAATTTACCCAAAGATATCTTATCTCAGCTGGACAGTTTGCTTGAGAAGAGCGGCTGGCAGATGACACAGGAGGAACGACAGGCCAATGAACTACAGATGGTGCGCCGTGAAATCCCGGTTGTTCCTGAGTACCACCCCTTCATTCATCGGCCTGCTGCATATCCGCAACGGGCTCGAGTGGTCGGACCTGAAGGTGAAACGATTCATGTCGATGCATGGGGGCGGGTGAAAGTTCGTTTTCTATTTACCCGGAGTGAGGATCATCAGCATGATGGCGGTGCAGGCAGCAATGACAATGATAGTGATTCTGCCTGGGTGGATGTTTTGACCCCTTGGGCGGGTGAGGGCTATGGCATCAGGTTGCATCCGCGAATTGGCGAAATTGTAGTGATTGACTTCTTTGAAGGTGATATCGACCGGCCCTTTGTGGTGGGACGGATTCATGAAGCAGAACGGCATCCGACCATGTTTGATGCAAAAGGAGAACTTCCTGCGACCAAAAAACTCAGTGGCATCCGTTCTCAGGAGGTCGATGGTGAGGGCTTTAACCAGTTGCGTTTTGATGATACGACTGGACAGATCAGTGTACAGCTGCAAAGTAGTCATGCAGCCAGCCAGCTCAATCTGGGAAATCTAAGCCACCCCAAAGAAAGTGAAAGCAGCGAAGGTCGGGGAGAAGGTTTTGAGTTAAGAACGGATCATTGGGGTGCCATACGTGCAGGGAAAGGCTTGCTGATTTCCACTTATGGGCAAGAGTCAGCCGCAGGCAATCACCTGGATGCTGACTCAGCCAAAGAACAGCTTGAATCGAATCTCAATCATAGTAAAGCCTTGAGTGATATTGCAGAAAAACAGCAGGCTGATCCATTGGAATTTTTTGATAGTTTAAAACAGTTTCTGAATCAGATTGAAGCTGAAGACCGGGGCAAAGCTACTGCATTTAAACAGGCGGTGATGCTGTTAACCGCACCCCAATCGATTGCACTGAGCACAAAGGAAAATATTCATTTATCCGCTGATCAGCAAATCAATCAGAGTGCCGGGGACAATATTCATTTTTCCACACAGAAATCTTTAGTTGCTCATGCACAGGACCGGATCAGTTTGTTCGCTGCTCAAGAAGGCGTAAGTGTCTATGCAGCTCAAGGCAAAATTGAAATACAAGCCCAAGATGATGCAATTGAAGCGATTGCCCGCAAGGTAATCAAGCTTATTTCGACTGAAGACAAGATCGAAATCACCAGTCCGAAGGAGATCGTACTGACCGCTGGAGGGTCTCAAATTAAGATCAATGGTGGTGGAGTAATGGTCACAACTGGTGGGAAATTTGAGTGTAAGGCCGGGCAGCATCTGTTTACGAAAGGTCAAAATATTATTGAACAAAAAATAAATCTTCCAAAAATGAAAACATTATTCAGTAATAAAATTAACTATCAGTGGACTAACCAGTCTGCAGGAGAAAAAGAAATTTGTATTCTAAATAAGTTGGATGGGAACTTAATTAAAACTAAGAAGTCTGTATTAAATGAAAATAATCAATTAAGTACTTTAAGATTCTATACCTCTCAACCCACAGATTTCGTGGCTTTAGGATTTAATTCTTTACAAACTCATCTCATTCAAGACTTAGATAATGAAAGTATTGATGAACTATTGTATGAGATAGAAGAAAGGGATTTAGAGGATGATGTATATACTGAAGAGGATGTCGAATGATGAGCAATTTAGTTACCATAACATCAAAAATTTATGATGCTTCAGGAAAATATGTCATTAATTTAAAAGTTAAATCACGCTATAAAGGTTCATCGAGAGAAAATACAAATAAAACAGATAAAGATGGTTTATTTATATTTCAGGGTTCACCAAATCGAACTGTGGAAATTTTAGCTAAGCCACCTAATGTGGAAGATTATATCGTTATTAAAACGATTGATTCTTCAATCATTTCTTCTAGAAAGAATCCTGTAAAAGTATCCTTGCCTAAAAGTATAGAGGAGTATCATAAAGAAAAAGTGATGCCTACTACAAAAGGTATAGTTACGACTTTATTTAAAATAATAGACTGCAATGAGAAAATATTAACGAGTTTCCCGGTAAAATCTCGCCCTAAAGGAAAACAAAGTTCATTTGAACGTCATACCAATGAGCAGGGCATTGTAGAGGTGGTATCTTCACCTAATCGAGATATTGAAATTCTAGTTTTGACTTCAAATGATGAGTTTGCTCTAAAAGGTGCTGTTAACTCTGAGCATGGCTCTCAAATACCACAAATAATTAAATTAGACGAACCCTGCGAAAACTTTAAAAGTGAATCAAATATCCAACTTCTAGATAGAGAAGGAAATAGTTATATCGTTGAAAATACAAAGATCGAGATACTTTATCTAGGAAATAAGATAACCAAAATTTCAAATACCTCTGATGGTAAATTTTCATTTCCAAGCATGATTGGAGAAAAAATACAGATCACGGTATTTAAACCTGATGGTAATCCCTTGGAACCGAAAACTCATGTGGTAAAAAGAATTAAAGAAGATGCCATAAAAATGAAATTAGATGTGGACTTAACGGTAGGTCGAACTGTACTAAATAAGCCAAGAATAGAGAAAAATTTAAAAATAAGTAAATGTGTCTGTAATAGGGATATTTCAGCAGAAGAATTTAAAAAAATAACAACTAGTGCCACAGCTATAAGCTTTCTTAATGATTTAAATGAACAATTTAAAAAACTTAATATGATTAATTGTCTTGAAAAGGCTCATTTTATAGCACACACATTACATGAAACTGCAAGTTATTCTTTGCTAGAAGAAGGATTAGGTGGTAAATCTGAAAGTGAAGTTTATGATGGCTATAAAGGACGTGGCTTAATGCAATTAACCTATAAAAATAATTATGAGCTTTATGGGTTAGCAGTGAATGAAAACTTTTTAGGAAATAATAAACATAGAATTGCTAAAGAAAAAAAACATGCTGTAGGTTCTGCAGTATGGTATTGGCATCATTCTAAAGCTGGCAATTTGAGTCCTCATGCCATTAATAATGATTTAATAGCAACTTGTGCTTTAATTAATGGCGGATATAACGGATTT
This sequence comes from Acinetobacter sp. L-24, assembly GCF_056857555.1. The sequence continues at coordinate 66,766 of NZ_JBSXNI010000039.1, forward strand.
GATGATAGAGAGAAATACTATAAAAGAGCTGTAATCGCTCTTAATATAAAAACCTGTTTAAATTTAGATAAGAAAATAGTTGATAATCTTGATAATTATACGAAATTTGAAAATAGTTATATTTATTTTAATAAAATTGGTGAATGCTTTGGATGGGGTTTATGGAGTGATCCTGCTGGTTACAAAAAAGGAAAATTAAAAAACTCTAATGAGTCAAAAAAAGGATACTCAAGATTTCTAGAAATGTGTAAAGACAAAGATTATCCTTTTGGTTATAAACAAGATAAGAAAGGGAACAAAGTTGGCAGAAAGAGGTATGGTTATAGTGCGAATTCTGCAATAACATTAGCTAAAAAGAGGTTAAAAGAATTATGAAAAAAATTATACTTATTTTTTTTGCTCTAGTGGTATGTACAAGCGCACAATCAAATGATGAATATTATTGTCTGATAAGTGAAAAGAAATCTATTTTGTTAGTTTCTAGTAAGTATCCTGATATTAATTTTGTAAAATATTATCCCTATTTGAAAAATATTAAAATATCAAGACCTATAAAAGAAAAAAATGTCGATATGGGTGATAATGCTAAGCCTGAAGTCTATAGAACAATGAATGAAATCATTAATGGAGAAATTACTGGGTATTATACTTTTATGTCACAAGGTTATCTTTTATATGATGTCGAATATAAAAATTTAAGAACCAAGAAGACTACTATTTTTAATAAAAGTAACATACATATAGATAATATAAGTTGCTTATAACTCTTTAAATTCTATTTTAATCTTAGTTAAAAAGCATAAATCGAAATAAGATTTATGCTTAATTTTAAAGTGAATTTACAAAACCTCTTCCAGTAACTCCTCACTCGGTGCAAAGTAATAGGCACCATCCAGAGGTGTTACAAAATGCAGCAGGCGGTCATGAATTCCATCACCAGATGTACCGAACATACGTTCTAACATAGCATCAATAATTTTCAGGTCTTTGGTGTAGGCAATAAAGAATAGACCCTGGTCGCCACGTCCGTCACCATATGGCAAGGAGTGACGCAGGATTTCCATTTCTTCACCTTCTTCATCTTCAACTACAGTACGTGCCACGTGCGCATTTTCAGGTTTGACTTCATCATCCAATTCAATGGATTCAAGCTTGGTGCGACCCATAACCTGTTCCTGAGTATCAACTTTTAGCTTTTTCCATTTTTCCAGGTTATGCGCGTAACGCTGGGCAAAAATAAATGAACCATCTTGGAAAATACCTGAATCTTCACCTAATAATGCGACTTCAGCACGATCATCCGGGAATTGCGGATTTTCAGTCCCATCAATAAAGCCAGTAATGTCACGACCATCAAAATATCGGAAGCATACCCGCTCATCCAGTACCTGAACCTGGGCCTGAATACCTTCAAAAAAAGCCTGACTGAGCGCAAAACAGATATCAGCACGGGCACTGGCAATATGAATCAGTACATCTGCTGGAACCACGGGCATTTCGAATGAACCCTGAATAGGTGCAAGCTGTTTAAATCCTGCAGGAGCTTGATCATAAAGTTTTGCCCACAGTTCAGGACCAAAAGCCACTGCCGTTTTAATTTGTGCTTGAGGATGTTGCGTAATAAGACGATCACGCGAAGTAAAAAGATGTTCGAGTTGTTCTTTTAATTGTTCAATACTCAAATCTTTAAGACGTAAAACAATAAAACGGGCATGATCTGAAGGAAGTGGCAAGATTACCGATTGGGCTGTCATTCATGGCTCCTGTAAGGATAGATCCTGTTTTTAATGTACATATTGTGCCTGAAGCTAGACAGAGTGAATAGTGCAATGCCTTATATTTAAGCAGGTTTTTAGCCTGATTTTATTAGAAAATTCATATAATATTGGGCAAGTTTTGCTGAGTTAAATATCCATGTCCTATCAAATGTGGTTTGCCTATATGCTGGCCTGCTGGGTGATTAGTGTGTCTCCGGGCGCTGGTGCAATTGCATCGATGTCGAGCGGATTGAATTATGGTTTTCGGCATGGTTACTGGAATGCGCTGGGTCTGCAACTGGCGTTATTGGTGCAGATTGCAGTGGTTGCGGCAGGCGTGGGAGTTTTGTTTGCGACAACCCCGTGGGCATTTTTAGTGGTGAAATGGTTTGGTGTCGGCTATTTATTGTATTTGGCTATTTTGCAGTGGAAAGCACCTGCACAATCTATCGAAATTAAACATGAATTGGCGCGAAAATCGAGAGGGAAACTGGTATTGCATGGTTTCTTGGTTAATATCAGTAATCCTAAAGCCATCGTATTTTTACTGGCCGTCTTGCCGCAATTTCTGGATTTGTCCAAGCCTCAATGGATTCAGTATTTGATTATGGCTGCGACAATGGTGACGATTGATCTGATTGTGATGGCGGGTTATACCGGATTGGCTGCTAAAGTTTTAAGGCTACTAAAATCACCGAAACAACAAAAAGTCATGAACCGGACTTTTGCCGGTTTATTTGCAGGCGCTGCATTTTTATTGAGTTTGGTGCATCAATAAAGAGTGTTTGCTCTCTCCTTAAAGGAGAGAGGCGGAATAGATCATTAGAAAATCATCATGATTTAAAAGAAAGATTAAGCCAGCTTTTTAAACTTTTGCACACAGAAGATCAGTGCAAACAGCACTGCCATGGTCAGGACAATGGTTAAACCAGTCGAAGTATTGAGACCGGCACTCGACCACAGACCCACGGTCACCCCAATTTGCGCAATCACAAATGCCCAGATCACCATTTGTTTTGGTGAATGTGCAAGTAATCGTGCAGTCAGGGCAGGGATCACCAGTAATGCCCCCATCAAGAGTGAACCGACTGCTTTCAGGGCAAGCACGGTAAACAATGCCAATAACAACATAAAGATCAGGCGTTGCCATTTGGCATTTACACCTTCACTGACCGCCATGTCCGGATCAATTGCGATTTGAATCTGCGCTTGCCAGCTTTTATAGAGAACGGCTAAGGCCAGAATAATCACGATAGCAAAGGTGGGTAAGTCCGCCCAAGAAATCGTCAGTAGATCACCAAATAGATAGCTGAGAAGTTCCGGTCTTAAACTCGGTAAATGCTGAATGAACAATAATCCCGAGCAAAGCAGTGTTGCTGAACATAAGGCCAGCAAGGCATCATTCGGCAGGCGTGGGTCATGCAGTACCCACAAAATCCCGACCAATAATAAGGCAATAAAAGTGACTCCCATCCACAGCGGTAAACTTAAAGCTCCAGCAATGGCAACACCGAGTAAAGTACCGTGTGCCATGGTATCGGCAAAAAATGACATACGCCGCCAGAGCATGAGACAGCCCAGCGGTGCAGTCAGAAATACCAATAGCGTTCCCATGATCCATGCAGGTAAAAGGAGTTGTAACCAATCCATCATGGTTTAAGCTTCCGGCTCGGGGTGAATATGAGGACGCGAATCATGCTGACAGGGTGTGGCAGAATCACCATGCGCACAATGATCATGATGATGCTGGTAGAATACCCGGTTAGTGCCAAAAATTGCCTGATATTCGGGATGTTGCTGCACACTTTCCGGCAGCCCGCTACAACAGATATGCTTATTCAAGCAGACCACACGAGTCGTACCTTGCATCACCCATTGCAAGTCATGTGAAACCATCAGTACGGCACAGCCATATTTTTCCGGCAAGTTACGCACATATTCATACAGTTCAGCTTCGGACTGGATGTCTAGACCCTGCATCGGTTCGTCGAGAACTAAAATGTCCGGCTGGCGTAATAAGGCGCGGGCCAGTAGCACCCGCTGACGTTCACCGCCAGACAACTGCTGAACTTTAGAATCTTGCAGTTTACTAATACCAGTATCCCGGATAATTTCAGTTTTAATCTGGGACGGGCATTTTTCTAGTGCCAATAAATCTTTCACTCGTAGCGGCAAGCTATATGATGGATTAAATTTCTGTGGCACATAAGAGAATTTGAGTTTGCGCGCAGTTTTGATCTCACCCGATTGTGGTTTTAGTATGCCCAGCATGACTTTAATTAAGGTCGATTTACCAGCACCATTGGGACCAATCAGTGTGACAATTTCTTTCTCTTGTAATGAGAAATCAATGGCTTTTAGGATATCGCGCTCATCGATTTTGACCCAGATCTTGGAGAGCTGAATCAGGGGAGAGGCACTTAAGCTTTGTTGCGGCACTGCTGACAAATTCCTGAAATTTCGATAATGCTGTGATGTGCCGTGAAGTCGTCCGAGCTTGCCAGTGCATCGAGTTGATTGAGCAGGCCCTGAGCCGACGCTTCTTTCACGGCTTTACATTCGGTACAGATTAAAAAAGCAGCCTGATGACCTTCACGCGGATGGCAACAGGGAATATAGGCATTGATCGAGGTCAGGCGATGAATCAGCCCTTTGCTTAATAAAAAATCCAGAGTGCGATACACCGTTGGTGGGGCTGCAGGACGATCGCTGGCATTTTTCATTTGTGCCAGCAGATCATAGGCGCCCATCGGGCCATGCGCATTCAGAATGAGTTCCAGCACTTCTTTACGTAAAGGCGTAAGGCGTGCGCCGCTTGCTGCACAAAGACTTTCCGCTTCAGCAAGACGTTGTGCGACATTGGGATGGTCGTGCACGCCGTGCAATGCGTTGTGGTGTTCGTGCGAACAGGAACCCATAGTTCACCTCAAGTGCGAAACTGAAAATTAATAGATTTCAAATCTTAACATGAAGCGTTCTGAGTTTCGATTGGGCATAGGTATTTTTGTATTTTTGTTATATTATAACACTTCCTGATTTTATCGTTTTTAAGTGATTTCTACTCATGTTCCGTCTTCTTGCAATCAGTCTGCTCGCATTGTTCAGTACACTCAGTTGGTCACAAAGTCTGGTGGTGTCTACGCAGCCGATCCATCTGATTGCCAAGAAAATTACCCAAGGTGTGGAACAGCCGACTTTATTGCTGGCCAACCAAAGTGGACATGATGTGAGTCTGACTCCGGCGCATCGAAAAACTATTCAGAATGCAGGTCTGGTGATCTGGCTGGGTCAGGCGCATGAAGCACCCTTGGCGAAAGTGCTGAATGAAAGTAATAAAGGTATCGCACTTTTAGACTCCGGAATTTTGACTACCTTGCCGATGCGTAATCCGCGTGGCGAGGCCTTAAAAAATACGGTAGACACGCATGTCTGGCTCGATCCGAATAATGCGGTACGGATAGGTTTCTTTATTGCGGCGCTACGTTCGCAGCAACTGCCGGAGCATCGTGAACGCTACTGGAAAAATGCCCGTGACTTTGCACAAAACATGTTTGCTACGGCCCAGCGTTATAGTTCAAGCAACAAGGCCAAACCTTATTGGTCTTATCACGATGCCTACCAGTATCTTGAGCGCCCACTCAATTTAAAATTCATGGGGGCGCTGACCGATGATCCACATGTTTCGCCAACCGTAGCCCAAATCAAGTTTTTACAGGATCATCGTCCACAGCGCAAAATGTGTCTGCTGGCCGAAGGTCATGCCAGTGAAAACCAGTACCGCAAACTCAATCCGGTACTGTTCCAGCATGTCGATGAAAGCATGAGCGGGGCAAGGGACTTTGTGCAGGCTTGGCAGCAATTGGCTACAGAAACCCAGAAATGTGTACTAAATGCACGCTAATGGTTTAAAAAATAGACAGATTTTGATTAGTTTAACAGCAGTGGCCCGATTTAAAAAAACACGACTAAGGTCGGGAAAAGATTGCATGTTCAGGGGTGTAACTCTATAATGCCTGCGATTAAAAATAATCACCTGTTAAACTTGTCAAGCATGATTGCTGTGAGTGAATAAATAATGAGCCGAACTAGTCGCTTGATTGACCGACGATTAGCGAAAGCTTTGGTCCTCCTGCAAGCCTGTATGATCCCTGTTTCAGCCTTGATCGGCTGGGTCGTGAAAGACTCAACCGCAGCCTTGAGTGCAGCATTAGGTGCACTGGTATGTTGGCTCGCGACTTGTTATTTTTCGTGGCAATCGTTTCGAGCAGCAGGAGCCCGCGCGTCTAAACAAGTTCTTTCGAACATGTATAAAGGCTTGATGGGAAAGTTTGCCATTGTGATTGTTGGTTTCATTTTAATTTTAAGCAATGTTAAACCGTTGTCAGCGGTGGCGTTGTTTTGTGGTTTTATACTTGTTCAAGCCATGTCGTGGGTCGCTCCGTTTTGGGCGTCACGTCTACAAAAATGAGTATAAGCACAACAAGAAATTGAAAAGTTTTTCAGGAGCAGGCGAGATATCAAGCAGCACGCGATATTCGTTTGTTCTATTAGTTTTTTGACATTGACCAGGTGTGATTTATGGCTGCTGAAGAACATGCCCTTACTTCGACCGAGTATATCAAGCATCACTTGACCAACATGACCTATGGCAAAATGCCGGACGGTACGTGGAAATTGGCCGAGAGCGGTGCTGAAGCTCAACAGATGGGGTTCACTGCTATTCACTTGGATTCAATGGGTTGGTCTATCGGACTGGGTCTGATTTTCTGTTTGTTGTTCTGGTTGGTTGCGAAAGCGGCTAATGCTGGTGTTCCTACCAAGTTCCAGTCTGCAATTGAAATGATTATCGAGTTTGTAGATTCAAGTGTACGTGATACCTTCCACGGGAAGTCTCGATTAATTGCACCCTTAGCATTAACCATTTTCGTGTGGATTTTCCTCATGAACTTGATGGATTTGATCCCTGTTGACTTTATTCCTTATGTAGCTCAACACGCGATTGCTTCTATGCTGGGTGTAGACCCTCATCAGGTTTACTTTAAAATTGTTCCGACTACAGATCCAAACATTACCCTCGGTATGTCTATTTCTGTATTCTTCTTAATTATTTTCTATAGTATTCGTGAGAAAGGTGTTGGCGGCTTCGTTGGTGAGTTAGCACTGAACCCATTTAACCCAAGTAATCCAGTTGCTAAAGTGCTTTTAATTCCATTCAACTTATTGTTGGAATTGACTACTTTCTTGGCGCGACCAGTTTCATTGGCTCTACGACTGTTCGGTAACATGTATGCGGGTGAGTTAATCTTCATTCTTATCGCGTTATTACCGTTCTGGATCCAGTGGGCGTTGTCTGTGCCTTGGGCGATTTTCCACATTTTGATTATTACGCTACAAGCATTCATTTTCATGATGTTGACTATCGTGTACATGAGTATGGCAAGCGAAAAGCATTAATGGTATTGCCTAACTGTCAACGGATGGTTGGGCACACAATTTTTTAACTTAATTTGGTATAAAACCTAACCTCTGAGGAATTATCATGGAACTCACTTTAGGTCTAGTTGCAATTGCATCTGCTATCTTGATCGCTTTCGGTGCTTTAGGTACTGCGATTGGTTTTGGTCTTCTAGGCGGCCGTTTCCTTGAAGCTGTAGCTCGTCAACCAGAATTGGCTCCACAACTTCAAACTCGTATGTTCTTAATCGCGGGTCTTCTTGATGCTGTGCCTATGATCGGTGTTGGTATTGGCTTGTTCTTCATCTTCGCTAATCCATTTGTAGGTTAATCAGCTTAATTCCGAAATTCACTATTTGAGGAATTTGCAATGAATATCAACCTCACATTGTTTGGCCAAGCGATTGCGTTTGCGATTTTTGTCGCATTCTGCATGAAGTTTGTATGGCCACCACTAATCAATGCGATTAGTGAACGTCAGCGTAAAATCGCTGATGGCTTAAATGCTGCTGAAAAAGCGAAGGCTGACCTTGCAGATGCGCAAGCACAAGTGAAAGCTGAGTTAGACGCGGCAAAAGCACAAGCGGCTCAATTGATCGAACAAGCGAACCGTCGTGGTGCACAATTGATCGAAGAAGCGCGTACCCAAGCTGCGGCTGAAGGTGAGCGTATTCGTCAACAGGCTAAAGAAGCTGTTGATACTGAAATCAATGCTGCTCGCGAAGAATTGCGTCAACAAGTGGCTGCTCTTGCAGTAACTGGTGCTGAGAAAATTCTTAGCCAGCAAGTTGATGCAGAAGCTCACAATGCCATGCTGACTCAGCTGGCTGCTAAACTTTAAGAGAGGCGGATTATGGCTGAACTCTTGACGTTGGCACGCCCATACGCTAAAGCAGCATTTGCTTACGCTTCTGAGCAAAGTGCAACTGACTCTTGGTCAACAGCACTTGAATTGCTCAGTGCTGCGGTGCAAGACGAAGCATTTTCAGCTTATCTAAATCGCCCTGAGCTTACACCTGCTGAGCAGGTGGCTCTTTTTGCGAAAGTTTTAGGTGAAGACCAAACTGCAGCAGTGTCTAACTTCCTGACATTGCTTGCAGAGAATAACCGTTTGGTTCTTCTTCCTGAGATTGCAGCAGAATATGAGCAGCTTAAATCACAGAATAACAATACTGTGGATGTAGTGATTGAATCTGCATTCCCATTGACTTCTGTACAGGAACAATTACTTGCGCATGCATTAGAGAAAAAATTCGAAGCTGCCGTAAATGTTTCTGTAGAAGTTAACCCAGCGCTGATTGCTGGTGTAGTTATTCGTGCAGGCGACCAAGTGATAGATGATTCTGCGCTTAACAAGCTTGAAAAAATGCGTACTCGTCTTCTTGCTTAATTGCATTTAGAAGACTGAACTTTAAAAAGATTGAGGTATAGCGCAATGCAACAACTGAATCCATCCGAGATCAGTGCGCTCATTAAACAGCGTATCGGCGATCTGGACACCAGCGCAACCGCTAAGAACGAAGGAACCATTGTTATGGTTTCCGACGGTATTGTGCGTATTCACGGCTTAGCTGACGCTATGTACGGTGAAATGATCGAATTCGACGGCGGCCTTTACGGTATGGCACTGAACCTAGAACAGGATTCAGTGGGCGTCGTTGTTTTAGGTAACTACTTAAGCCTTCAAGAAGGTCAAAAAGCGCGTTGCACAGGTCGTGTATTAGAAGTTCCGGTTGGTCCAGAACTTTTAGGCCGTGTAGTAGATGCTTTGGGTAACCCGATTGATGGTAAAGGCCCTATTGATGCAAAATTAACTGATGCTGTTGAAAAAGTAGCACCAGGCGTAATTTGGCGTCAATCAGTGGATCAACCTGTACAAACTGGTTATAAATCAGTAGATACAATGATCCCTGTAGGCCGTGGTCAACGTGAGTTGATCATTGGTGACCGTCAAACTGGTAAAACAGCAATGGCGATCGACGCGATCATCGCTCAGAAAAACTCTGGCATTAAATGTGTATACGTAGCAATCGGTCAAAAACAATCGACTATCGCTAACGTGGTACGCAAGCTAGAAGAAACTGGCGCTATGGCGTATACAACTGTTGTAGCTGCAGCTGCAGCTGATCCAGCAGCAATGCTGTATCTAGCTCCGTATTCTGGCTGTACAATGGGCGAATACTTCCGTGACCGCGGTGAAGATGCGTTAATCATTTATGATGACTTGTCTAAGCAAGCTGTTGCTTACCGTCAAATTTCATTGCTTTTACGCCGTCCACCAGGTCGTGAAGCGTATCCAGGTGACGTGTTCTATCTACACTCGCGTCTACTTGAACGTGCTTCTCGTGTATCTGCTGACTACGTTGAGAAATTCACTAACGGTGAAGTTAAAGGCCAAACTGGTTCATTAACTGCATTGCCGATTATTGAAACTCAAGCGGGTGACGTATCTGCATTCGTACCAACCAACGTAATTTCGATTACTGATGGTCAGATCTTCCTTGAAACATCATTATTCAACGCAGGTATTCGTCCTGCTGTGAACGCGGGTATCTCTGTATCTCGTGTTGGTGGTTCAGCGCAAACTAAGATCATCAAGAAATTGTCTGGTGGTATCCGTACTGCTTTGGCGCAATACCGTGAATTGGCAGCATTTGCTCAGTTCGCTTCTGATCTTGACGAAGCAACTCGTAAGCAACTTGAACATGGTCAACGTGTAACTGAGTTAATGAAGCAAAAACAATATGCTCCATACTCAATTGCTGACCAAGCTGTTTCAATTTATGCATCTAACGAAGGCTACATGGCTGACGTAGACGTTAAGAAAATCGTAGACTTTGATGCTGCGTTAATTTCTTACTTCCGTTCAGAACATGCTGCGTTAATGCAACAAATCGATGCCTCTGGTGATTACAACAAAGACATCGAAGCTGCAATCAAAGCAGGTATTGAAAGCTTTAAAGCGACTCAAACTTACTAATTTCAACCTCTGTTGAATTTAGTGTCGGTTTGGTTCACGGAATCAACCTTCGGAAGCTCGCAAGGGCTTTCGAATACTAGGTTAAGCGTATGGCAAATTTAAAAGAAATTCGCGCCAAAGTAGCTAGTATCAAGAGCACGCAGAAGATTACTCGAGCGATGCAAATGGTAGCAGCTTCTAAGATGCGTCGTGCGCAAGAGCGCATGGCTCAAGGCCGTCCGTATGCCGAAAATATGCACCGTGTAATTGCTCATTTGGTCCAAGCGAATCCTGAATACAAACACCGTTATATGGTTGAACGCCCGGTTAAGCGCGTTGGCTATATCATTGTGTCTTCAGATCGTGGCCTTGCTGGTGGTTTGAACATTAACCTGTTCAAGAAAGTGGTTAAACACGTTCAACAGCAACAAGAGCAGTCAATTGAAGTTCAATTTGCTTTAATTGGTCAAAAAGCGGTTTCGTTTTTTAAAAACTACGGCGGTAAAGTGCTTGGTGCGACGACGCAAGTCGGCGATGCCCCAAGTCTTGAGCAGTTATCTGGTTCTGTACAGGTGATGTTGGATGCTTATGATAAAGGCGAGTTAGATCGTATTTATCTAGTGTCAAACGGCTTTGTCAATGCCATGACTCAAAATCAAAAAATCGAACAACTTGTTCCTTTGGCTGCTGCTGAAGAGGACAAGAATCTGAACCGTCAATACGGTTGGGATTACATCTACGAGCCTGAAGCTGAAGAGCTTTTAAATGGCTTGTTGGTTCGCTATATCGAGTCTGTGGTGTATCAAGGTGTGATTGAAAACATCGCATGTGAGCAGTCTGCACGTATGGTCGCTATGAAAGCAGCGACAGACAACGCAGGCGAGATCATTAAGAGCCTGCAACTTATTTATAACAAGCTGCGTCAAGCCGCGATTACTCAGGAAATTTCTGAGATCGTTGGTGGTGCCGCTGCCGTTTAACATTATTTTGAATTGAGGAGACAGCAATGAATAGCGGTCGTATCATTCAGATCATCGGCGCGGTTATCGACGTCGAGTTTGAACGCAACAGCGTTCCTAAGATCTATGACGCTCTCCAAGTAGATGGTACTGAAACTACTTTAGAAGTTCAGCAACAGCTTGGTGATGGCGTAGTTCGTACTATTGCAATGGGTTCTACTGAAGGCCTTAAGCGTGGTTTGAACGTAACTAACACTAACGCGCCGATTTCTGTACCAGTAGGTACAGCGACTCTAGGCCGTATCATGGACGTTCTTGGTCGCCCGATCGACGAAGCTGGTCCTGTTGCGACTGAAGCGCGTTTACCAATTCACCGTCAAGCGCCTTCTTATGCAGAACAAGCGGCTTCTACTGACCTTTTAGAAACTGGTATTAAAGTCATCGACTTACTTTGCCCGTTCGCGAAAGGTGGTAAAGTTGGTCTGTTCGGTGGTGCCGGTGTTGGTAAAACTGTAAACATGATGGAGTTGATCAACAACATCGCGAAAGCTCACTCAGGTTTATCTGTGTTTGCTGGTGTTGGTGAGCGTACTCGTGAAGGTAACGACTTCTATCACGAAATGAAAGATTCTAACGTTCTAGACAAAGTAGCAATGGTCTACGGTCAGATGAACGAGCCACCGGGTAACCGTTTACGCGTAGCGTTGACTGGTCTTACTATGGCTGAATATTTCCGTGACGAGAAAGACGAAAACGGTAAAGGCCGTGACGTACTATTGTTTGTAGATAACATTTATCGTTATACACTAGCGGGTACTGAAGTATCAGCACTTCTAGGTCGTATGCCATCTGCAGTAGGTTACCAGCCTACACTTGCAGAAGAGATGGGTGTTCTTCAAGAACGTATTACATCGACTAAGTCTGGTTCTATTACGTCAATCCAAGCGGTATACGTACCTGCCGATGACTTAACAGATCCATCGCCTGCTACAACGTTTGCTCACTTAGACGCAACTGTTGTATTGAGCCGTGACATCGCGTCGAGTGGTATTTACCCAGCGATCGATCCACTAGACTCAACTTCACGCCAGTTAGATCCGTTAGTTGTTGGTCAAGAGCATTATGAAATTGCACGTTCTGTACAGAACGTATTGCAACGTTATAAAGAGCTTAAAGACATCATCGCGATTCTTGGTATGGACGAGCTTGCTGAAGAAGATAAACTGGTTGTTTACCGTGCGCGTAAAATCCAGCGTTTCTTCTCTCAACCGTTCCACGTAGCTGAAGTATTTACTGGTGCTCCTGGTAAATTAGTATCTCTTAAAGAAACGATTCGTGGCTTTAAAGGTCTTCTAGCTGGTGAATACGATCACATCCCAGAACAAGCGTTCTACATGGTTGGTGGTATTGACGAAGTTATTGCTAAAGCCGAGAAACTTTAATTAGCTACTCTAATTTAGGAGATTCTCATGGCGACTATGCAATGTGATGTTGTAAGTGTTCAGGAGTCTTTGTACTCAGGCACTATAACTATGCTAATTGCAAAAGGTGCTGGCGGTGAGTTGGGTATTATGCCTGGCCATGCTCCGCTGGTAACTTTGCTCCAACCTGGCGCGATCCGCGTTATTTTGGAAAACGGTACAGAAGAGTTGATCTATGTATCTGGTGGTGTTCTAGAAGTTCAACCGCATGTTGTTACGGTTCTTGCAGATACTGCAGTCCGTGCAGAAAACTTAGATGAAGCAGCTATTGTTGAAGCGCGTAAACACGCTGAAGCATTGCTTGCGAATCAAAAGAGCGATTTGGACGCTGCTGCTGCTTTGGCTGCTCTTGCAGAAACTGCTGCACAGTTGGAAACGATCCGCAAAATCAAAAACCGCGCTCAATAAGAGACGGTTTGAGATTGAAAAAACCACCCGAAAGGGTGGTTTTTTTATAGTTCATAGGTTCTTATCATGTTTGTTTTTATATATGTGTTCATAAAAAAAGATTAAGTCTTTTTCTCTACCATAATTATTGCCAGAACCAAATGTAGCTACTACGTACAAAAAACCAAACTTTTCTAATTCAGATGCTGAAAAGTTACATTCATTATTCGTAAGGTAGTAATCCTTCTTGGATTTGTTCATTTCAAATGATAAGTAGGCTTTTTCTAACCCTTCTAATAAAAACGATGTAAATTGAGGAATAATATGAGCATATCTTAAAAAATTTTCACGATTTATTTCTTTCGCATCATATAAAAGAGCTAAACGAGCGAGCATTTTAGATTGATGGATTAAATAGACTTTATCTAAAGCATTGAGTAATTCACCACCTATTTCTAAGTTGTTTTGATTCTTGAAGATTTTTAGTAATGTTCCTGATGCTAACTTTTCACCTTCCTTTATAAATTCCAGGATATTTTTTAATTTTTGCTTTTCGTTATAGCTTCTGAAAACTTTATAAATCGCTAAACCTGAAGATGCTATTGGAAAAGCTTTTAAAATTTCTTGAAAAATAGTATCAGTCGTTTCTAAAACTGTATTATCAAAATAGTTTTCTGCTGTTTGAATGATATTAGATGGTATTTGACTCATTATGAATTTTCTTTTTTCTACTATATAGAATAATGTACTACACACCTGAAAATTTGAAATTTATATTTTTAGCATCACCTTAAAACAGCTGATTTAGATTATTTGTTTTAGCTTGGAATTTTTGCAAGTATCGATCTTGAGAGTGTTGGTTTTACATTTCCGATTCTTAAATAAATTTTAATTTGTACCACTCGATATAACTTTTACCCTTTCTCAGTAATGTTTTGAACCAATCTGTAAACCTGCACACGCCATAAAAAAATCAGTGATAAGTTAAATGATTCGAACAGATTTCGCTTGTTATAGCTTAATACGATAGAAGTTTAGAACAGGCAAAACTTATAATTGAAAAAAGGGAAAACCATGGCTTATCAATCTATTAATCCATTTACCAATCGAAAATTGAAAGACTACCCATCGCATAGCGATCAAGATATTCAACATGCACTCGATACTGCAGAAAAAATTCTAAAGTCAGAATGGTCACAGCAGGTCGATATCCGTATTGCAGTACTGCGTAAATTGGCTACCAACATGCGAGCGCAAAAAGCTGAACTGGCCAAGCTTATGACCCAGGATATGGGGAAACTGATCAAGCAGGGTGAAGGTGAAATCGAAACCTGCGCCAAAATTGCCGAATATTATGCTGATCATGCCAAAGAGTTTTTAGCGCCCGTGTCCTATGAAACGGAACTGGGTGAGGCCTGGGTTGAGCATCATCCACTGGGTATTATCATGGCGGTAGAACCGTGGAATTTCCCATTTTATCAACTGATGCGGGTATTTGCACCGAACTGTGCCATTGGTAATCCGGTTCTGGCAAAACATGCCGGCATTGTGCCGCAATGTGCTGAAGCTTTTGAGCAACTGGTCTTGGATGCAGGCGCACCCAAAGGTGTCTGGACCAATCTGTTTATCAGCAGTGATCAGGTCGCTGAAGTAATTGCAGACAAGCGTGTGCGTGGTGTGGCACTCACAGGTTCAGAAGGTGCGGGCAGTGCAGTCGCTGAACAGGCGGGCAAACATCTTAAAAAATCAACGCTGGAACTGGGCGGTAATGATGTATTTATCGTACTCGATGATGCAGATCTGGAACGCGCGATCAAGTTAGGCTGTCAGGCGCGTGTCAATAATGCCGGGCAGGTATGTACGGCGGCGAAGCGATTTATTCTGCATGAAAAAATTGCCGAACAATTCAAAGCCGGCATGCTGAACGCCTTTGAACAGTTAAAACTGGGTGATCCGCTTGATCCTGAAACCACTTTAGGGCCACTGTCTTCAAAAGATGCGCTGGAAAAACTGACCAAGCAGGTCGATAAGGCCGTAGCACAAGGTGCAACTGTGGTCATTGGCGGTAAGGCTGTAGAACATCAAGGCAATTTCTATACACCAACGATTCTGGAAAATATCACGCGTGAAAATGAAGCCTGGTATGAAGAATTCTTTGGCCCGGTGGCGCAAATCTATGTGGCCAAGGATGATGATGAAATTGTCGAAATTGCCAATGATTCCAATTATGGTCTGGGTGGCGTGATCCATGCTCAGGATATTGAGCGGGCGAAAAAGCTGGCGTCACGGGTAGAAACCGGCATGATCTGGATCAACTGGTTTACTGACACCACGCCCGAATTGCCATTTGGTGGAATCAAAAATTCCGGTTATGGACATGAACTGTCGATTGATGGTTTTAGAGAGTTTGTGCAGAAGAAACTAGTCGTTGTCAAAAGCCCGAAAGAATAATATGAGCTGATCCAATGTCAAAGAAGCCACTATTTAGTGGTTTCTTTGTCTAGTTGGTCTGAATATTCTTCACGTTTACCGCCTTCATAACTGGCGAAACGTGGATGTTCTGGTGGAAATGACGGTTCAGCGCTTGGCCAAGGCCAGCCACCAAACTGGGTTTCGCGATAACGGCGAAAAGCAGTATCCAGCTCTTGCGCACTATTCAAAACAAAAGGTCCATGCATGGCAACTGGTGCACCGATCGGTTCACCTTCCAGCCATAAAATATGTGATTCCAGCAGCCCACCTTTGAGCTGAATATCTGCATCCGGTTTGAGTTCAAGTAGATGCTTCGGCGCTATCTTCTGTCCTTCAAGCTCCAAGCTTCTACCTTGATAAAAATAACAAAAACGCGTTGCAGTAGCAGTGCTGGCAGGAATGGTTAATTCTGCTTCCGGCTTTAAAGTGATTAAATACATATTGAGTTGATTCTCTGGAATGGCTGCCCATGAATGTGGCGGACGATCCAGTGCCTGAGTCTGTTTAAACTGTCCTGAAATGACCCGGATCTCCGCTTTACGTCCGGTCGCATCGGCTGAAAATACATGTGGAATATGTTCACGCCACAACATTTTATAATCGGCCGGCTGCTTTTTTTGTTCCGGTGAGGAATTCAGCCAGATTTGAAACAGCTCCAGAGGATTGTCCTGATCCTGATGGACTAAAGGAAACATCTCGCAATGCTGTACCCCATTGCCGGTAGTCAGCCATTGCACATCACCCGCGCCATAACGTCCCGAGTTTCCCAGCGAGTCAAAATGATCGACATAACCGCGCTCGACAATGGTAATGGTTTCAAAGCCAGTATGCGGATGCTCCGGAAAGCCGGGAATACTCTCGCCATAATACATGTCATATTCATGCTGCTGTGGCGGGGAAACTGTGCCTAATTCGACATTGCCTTGCGGATAATGATCTTGATGATGAACGGTAAAAATAAAAGGATCTTTCAGATCAAGCCGGGATGTGACTGGAACCACAGAATACAGCACTGAATTCGACATGATTGAACTCCTGATGATCTGATTAGATGAAAATTCTTGATCTAAATATAATTTTTATAATCCATAACAGTGTATAGCCTGCAAGACGATTGAGGAAGGTGGGTTTCGATCAATCGCCTCAAAATGAGATTTTTAGGTATTTTAAGTATTGTCCTGATCAGTATTGCTCTTTGATTCCTGATCTGGATTCTGGATCAGCAAGCCGGCCAGTTTGACCATTTCGGATTGCACATTAACCATCTGGGATTCAATCTTTTTCAAGTTCACTTGGCTGAAATCCACCTGACCATTTAAAAGAGGAGAAGCCAGAACTTGCTGATTGGCGGTCATAATGTTGTCACGAATCTGGTCAATTTCCTGACTTTTCAAGTTCAGGTTGCCTAACACCTGATTAAAACTGCTAAGTTGCTGTTGTAGCTGGGTCGCAGTGGACTCCAGTTGCTGGGTATCTTTAGCTTCGACCGCCGTTTGCAGTTCGGTCTGGGTCTGTTTTAACTGTTCTACATAACTGCCGGCCTTGAGCTGCAAGTCGGCGACATCACGAACCATATAAAACATATTGCCCGATTTAAGTTCGGTTTGTGCTGCTGAACTCTGTTGCTGAGAGGCTGGTTCCAGATCTGAGGTCGTGGTATCTGCCTGTTCAGCCGGTGCTTCGACAGCCTGTTCACAGCCCATCAGTAAAATTCCAGAGCTAAATAATGCGAAAGGAAGGACAGCATTGGCAAGAATCTTGGACATGGAATCAGGGTCTCGATACAGGTGATGGAATTTGAGTAGTATTTAATATAAGGACAAACTATGGAGATAAAAAAGATTGTTGCAAACTCATAACAATTCTTCTGGGTTGCGAACGTTGCTCTATTCAAAAACAAGAAAAAGATTATTAAAAGCTGGTAAAGAAGTACTTTGCTCTCACCAAATTGGCTTGTTTGGCCTGCAATCACTTTGAAAATGTTTTTAGGTGAATTTTAATGCAATTAAATAGGGTATGTTGACACTTTTAGCTTAAAAAAATAGCGAAGTAGTAAAATCAAATCGCCAAACCCAATTTTACTATTCGCTATGCCTCGTACCATGCTGACAGATCAACACTGGCAAAAGTTGAAAGTTATTCTGCGTAATTTATCCATTCACCACAACTCAAA